>CAYMWG010000289.1:0-3925 GCA_964393765.1 uncultured Phycisphaeraceae bacterium | reverse complement strand
CCTCCAGAGTGCCGACCGCGATATCCGCAAACCGCACCCGCCCAAGACCGAACTCCACCGCATCCACCGTCCGTGTGACGACAGCGCCCCGCTCGACCTCATGCACTGTGTTCTCGCTGGTGACGGTCAACTCGTCAAGCCCGTCGTAGCTCGTCACGACCATCGCCCTGTCTGTCCCCAGCCGCGCAAGCGTGTGCGCCAACTTCAGCGCGAGGTCCGGGCTGTACGTTCCCATCAACTGCCGCGGTGCCCCGGCCGGATTGGTCAGCGGCCCCAGCAGGTTGAAGATCGTCGGAAACCCGAGGGCCTTCCGCGCTGCCGCAGCGTGCCGCATCGCCGGGTGGTGGTGGATTGCAAAGCAGAAGCACAGCCCGAACTTCGCAAGGCACCGCGACTGCACCTCCGGCGATGCCGCGATATTGACTCCCAGGGCCTGCATCAGTTCAGCAGACCCGCGCCCCGTCCGGCTCGTGCTGCCGTGCTTGGCGATCGCCACCCGCCCGGGCGCGGCGGCCACGGTCACGATCGCCGCGATGGTTGAAACATTGAACGCCTTGGGCGCGCCGCCGGTCCCGCAGGTGTCGAGCAACCGCCCGGCCGCTGCGCCACTCCCAGGAAAGACAATCGGCGTGACATGCGCGCGCATCACCCGCGCTCCCCCAACCAGTTCGTCCACTGTGGGACCGCCGGGCCGCGCGGCGATCAACGAGAGCATCGCCCCGATCTGTGCATCGTTCCACGTTCCCGACAGCACCTCCGAAAAAACGCATTCAGCCTCCCGCTCGGTCATCGATCGGCCCGCCAGGAGTTGCTTCAGGATGTCCGGTGCCATGCTCATGTCGGTGAGTCTCTATCGGCTATCGGTGGTCGTCCGTTGCTGGACAGTCCGGTCTTGGGTGGTCCGGCAGTCCGTGCCGGACTGACCTAAAACTCTCCCCTGCTTCCGCCTTCCGCCCGCAACGCCACCCCTTCCTCTAACATACGATCTTGCATGAGGGGCGTTCACAAAACCATTCTCGCGACCCGCCAACGCCTGTTCCTCGCTCTCCTCATCCGGCATTGCGGCACGGGCCTGGCCGTCGGCGCTTCAGTCGGCCTGGCCCTCACCTGCCTCGACCGCCTCATCGGCCTCCCCACCGACTGGTGGTGGCTGGCGGCGAGCCCCACCCTCGCGGGCGCAGCGTACGGCCTCGCGCGGGCGTTCATCGGCCGGCCCGGCAATCTCATTGCGGCCGGCACCCTGGACGACAATCTTGCCCTCAGCGACCGACTCACGACCGGCCTCACCTTGCCGGCCGGTCAGGATGCCGCCTTCACCACGCTCGCGCTTGCCCAAGCCGATGCCGCCGCCGCGCAGGCGAGCCCGCGCAGAGCGGTGCGCATCCGACTGGGCAACGCCTGGTACGCATGGCCCATCATCGCCGGCGCTGCGGCAAGCGTCGGCATCTTTGCACCCCGGCTCGATCTGCTCGGACGTGAGCAACTCGCCCGACGCGAGTCTGTCGAACGCTCGCGCCAGAGCGATGTCGCCGATCGGATCGCCGAGGCTGTGCAGGCGATCGCACCGGCAGCGCCCGCCGACTCCGGCCCCGAGGCCCGCCCTGAGCAACTCGCCGAACTCGACCGCCTCCGCGAGGAACTCGAGTCTGGAACGCTCTCCGCCGATGAGGGCACCGCCAAGGCGGTGCAGGAACTACAGGAAGTCGCTCAAACCGCCCAGCGCTCGGCCGATGACGCCGCGGCCCGGCAACAAGCCCTCTCCCAATCCCTCTCGCGCCTCGGGCAGGCACGCGCCACCCGCGCGGCGGGCACCAATGCCGCGCCGGACACGCCCGGCGGCGAGCCCCCCATCCTCGGCGAACAACCCGGCGAGTCCGTATCCGCAGATGCCGGTGCCGATTCCGGCGAAGAGTCGCCCCTTACACGGGCAGTCCGCGCCGGCGACCTTGGCGCGGCACGCGAGGCGGCGCGCGAACTCATGCATCGCCCGACGATGAGCGCCGATGACCGTCGCACCCTTGCCGAGGACCTCCAGCGGCTCGCCTCGGACATGGACGAGTTGGAGCGGCAGGAGGCCGAACGTGCCGCGCCGGAACAACAAGACTCTGGCAAGACAGATGCTTCAGCGTCGCAGCCCGCTCGCGCCACTACGCCGGACAATCCGTCAGCGCCGTCATCGGAGCCGTCGTCCCCAGTGGCCACCGACTCCAATCCGCCCGCCACGCGCACAAACCCAGGCGAACCAACGCCCCGCCTCCCCGATGGCACGCCGCCGCCGGGCGAGTCGCGAGAAAAAAACTCTTCCGGTGGCAAACCCCCCGGAGCGAACCCCGCGGGCAAGCCATCTCAACCAACCCAGCCGAGCAGCGGCGACTCACCGCGTCAACCGCAGCGCCCGGACAGCGCGCCCAGCGCCGACGGCAAGCCCCAAACCCCACCTCAGGCTTCCGAGGGCGAGCAGCAAAAGCCCGCAGAATCGAAGAATCAGTCGCCCGCTTCACAATCGCCATCCACAACCACGCCGCGCGATGAGCAACGCGAGGGGGGGGGGGAGTCTGCTCCGAATCAGCCTTCCGGCCAGGAGCAAGACGGCAAAAGCCTTCCCCAAGCCGCGAATCCGAAGGCCGACGACACACATCCCCGCCAGGAGCGACCGCAGCAAGGTGCGGGAGAGCAAAAAGATTCGACCTCGCCATCTCCCGGAGAGCGCTCACCACAGTCCGACCAGTCGGGCTCGCAACAACAACCCCAGCAGCAACAGGCGACGCCCGGCGCGCAAGAGAGCCGGATCGATGAGAAGGCGCTCCGCGAGCAACTGGAGCGATCGGGCATGACGCCCGAGGAAGCCCAGCGCACCGCCGAGCAGATGGCCGCCAAGGCTCGCGAACAGAAAGCACAGCAGGACGCGACCCAGAAGCGCCGCCAACTTGCCCAGCGCCTGAAGGAAACCGCGGAATCGCTGGAGGGTGAGAAGTCGGATCAAACGACGCCGCCGGGCCGTCCCGAATCCGGTCCCGATGCCGCTGCGCCCGAAGCACAGGCACCTCCTCCCGGCGAACCCAGCGACGCACCGAGTAAGCCCGGCGGCCAGCCCGAGAACTCACAATCGCCTGAATCGCCGTCCGAACTTCCGTCGCCCGGTGAGCAAAGCGCGCCCCGCGAGAATCAGCAGTCGCCCAGCCCCGGCGAAGCGCCGAATGGACCCGATGGACCCAAACTCCCCGGCGAAATCCCCGCGCCCTCCAAGGAGGCTATCGAGCGCCTCGCGCAGCAACTCGACCGCATGACCGCCGACAACGCCCATCGCAAAGCCGACAAGGCCACCGCCGAGCGCGCCCGCGAGCAGGCCCGTCAACTCGCCGAGCGGCTCAGCCCCGAGCAGCAGGAGCGTCTGCGTCAATGGGGCGAGGGGCTGGCGAAGCAGCGCCCCGGCCTTGCCCGGAAACTCGCGGGAGACGACACCGGCGATCCGCCCTTCCCACCGGGCGCTGGCGATGCTGGTGACCCCTCCGATGACGCCGCGCCCGGTGCTGCCGATCCCCCCCCCCCACTCAACGACCGCGCCGATCGCGGCGGCACTGGCGCAAACGCCGGCTCCGCCCGGCGCAATCCCTCCGCTGATGAATCGCGCTCCCCCTTCATTCCCACCCGCACCGAACTCGTGGACGCCCGCGACTCCGGCACCGCGTCGCCGCGATCATCCCCCTCTCGAGATCAGGTCGTCGCGGAGTGGCTCGCCCCGCCTGCCCTCGGCGGTTCCGCAACTCCCGGCGCGCCATCGCCCGCGGCACGAATGCGCCAGGCCGCCCGAAGCGCCCAGAAAGCCGTGGAAGAACGCGCCATCCCCGCACGCTACGACCGGCTTGTGCAGCGCTACTTCCGCCGACTGCCCGATGAAGTTGCCCGCCGCGCACAGCAGAACCCC
>CAYMWG010000288.1:0-3932 GCA_964393765.1 uncultured Phycisphaeraceae bacterium | reverse complement strand
CCAGCAGATCGGCGCGAAACTGCTAAACGATGCCTCAACCGCCGCCGCGGCGGCGAGTGGCGGAGCACTCAGTGTCACCGTACTCCCGCCTAAGTCCGGCGAAGAAAGTTGCGAGATCTACCTCCGCCCGCCCCCGGCGTACCTCGAACCCGGAACGCTGCTCGCCGTGCTGCGGAAGCGTCTCGCGGCATAACTCCGTCGGCTCTCCCCCGCCGGGCAGCAGTCGGCGCACTGGCTGGTATTTGCTCGTTCGTGGCTCCTCCCCCGCAGGGGGAGGTGGCCGCGCAGCGGCCGGTGGGGGCTACCTGTCTTTGCTCCTCGAACTTCTTGCCTTCGCTTCTTCTACTTCACATCTCTCCCCGCTCGTGCGCCTTCGCGACTACCGCGCATCTCGAATCTCTGCGGCCTCGAAGTTCATGACAGCATCACAGTCGGTTCGGATCAAGGGGCTCGCAACGGCTGGCGACATCGTCAGCGAGAATGCCCTCGACGAGTGTCGAGACCTTGACACCGTTCGTGCGAGTGCTCTCCGCACAGCGCTCGTCCTCGGCCAACTCGTGCATCAGGAACTGCGCGATTCCATCCTGCTGCGCCTCGGGGACTGCCCGCAAGCGCTCAATTATCTGTTCCATGAGCCGCGTCATGCCATAACGATACGCACGCACCGGCTCGCAATCCGTCCGCCATCCGCTACCTCGCTACGCCGGCCTCACCCCGCTCGACAACTGCCGCACCCGCTCCACCTGCTGCTTCTTCACCGTGTCCAGCACCAGCCGCGGGATGCGCCACTGCGCCTGGTCCTGCGTCACGTTCGAGCAGTGCTCGATCAGGCACTGGTACAGCAACTTGAACGCGTCCCGCGGCTGGTGCATCTGGTCCAGCGCATCGACGATGTCCGCCCGCGTGACATCTTCGGCGAACAAGTCCAAGAGCGTGATCGGGGTCGCGGCTGGCCGCTGAGCACCTTCAGTCACCGGAGGTTGCATCAGGCACGCCTGCAAACGCGCGTTGCACAGGTCATACAGCATCGCCCCCGTCCAACTCAGCCGCTCGATCAGGTTCTGCTTGTCGAGCCGGGCCTCCTGGAAGAACGCCGCGGACTCGCGGAAGAGCGCGTGCCGGAGTTCCATCGGCAGGAGCATCTTGACTCCCAGGCCCGACTGCTGGAGGAACTTGTTGTTGAGCATCGGCCAGACCACCGACTTCATGCGCTCCGGATCCCCGGCGATGAGCGTCGGCTCGTCCATCCTGTCCACCACCACGATGATGCTCGCGATGCCGAAATGGACCAGCAGCCGGTGCAGGCGGTCCAGCAGCGAGTAGCGGTGCTCCTCCGATGGCGAGATCGGCAGCAGGCCCCCTCCCGCGTCGAGCATGGCCGGATCGAGTTGCCGCAGCGAACGCGCAAACGACACATCGCCCCGCCCGCTGATGCGCACCTGCCGGCGCACCTTGTGCGCCAGCCGCAGGTACCACAGCCGGTCCCACCCCCAGCGCTTGGCGATCCCGATGAGCCACAGCGCTGTCAGCGCGGCGACGCTGTACAGCGCCCACCCCCCGTTGAGGTTCAAGGTGCCTTCCTCGTACGCCCACCACGCCAGGCCCGCGGGGATCAGCCAGCCACCGCCCGCCAGCGCGCTCCACAGCCACACGCGCCCGGGCACGGGCAGCCGCAGCACCCGGCGCAGCCGCCGCGTCCGCCGCTCCGCGCCCTCCGCGCGGTCATACACCGCCTGCATCAGGAGCAACTCCTGACGCATCGTCGGCTCCAATCGCCGGATGGTCTTCCGCGGCTCGGGCCCGAGGTCCAGCCCTGCCCCAATGACGCCGGCCACGCCTCGCGTGCTGCTCCCCGCCCCGGTTACGACTACCGGCTGCACCGGCGCGGCATCGTGTTCCTTCAGGATCGTGTCCACAACCCGCGGCACAATGAGCGACAGAATCGCGTCCATGTGGTCGGGCAGGCGCATCTTTGCCAGCGCCTCGGGCACGTTGGGCTTGCGCTCGCTGCCCACGCGCTCGTTGAAGCGGTCCAGGATCGGGTTGAGTTCGTCGTAAGCGACCAGCAGGCAGCGCGCCTGCGGATTCGCCGCGTTGAACGCCCCGACCCGGTCCGCGATCTGCAGGCGGATCGCGGTCTTCCCGCTCCCCTTCTCGCCAAACACGATCGCCGTGGACGGGCGAGCAAAGTCGCCCAGAATCTTCTCAAAGTCCGAGTGCGTGGTGAAGCCCGTGCCGTGCGCGGACACATGCCCGCCGCTGACGCCCTTCGCTTCCAGGCGCTGGAAGACCGGGTCCTGCCGGGCCTCCTCGCCGCGGAACGGGTTCTCCACGATGCGCCAGTGCTCGAAGAACGTCGAGAGGTTCATTCGCGATTCCGGAGAATCAGAGGATGTTCACCACTGAGGACACTGAGAACACGGAGAGAAAGGAAGTCATCGAAACGAAGTCATCGAAACGGAGAAAGGAACTCCATCGCCGCACTATCAGTTGAACCGCCCCTCCGTGAACCCAGTGCTCTCCGTGGTGAACCCCGATCGTTAGTGATCCACCCGCAGGCCCAGCATCGGCGCGATCTTGCCCATCGCCGAGTCGAGTGTCCGCTTGTCCTTGGCCTCAAGATTCAATCGGAGCAGCGGCTCGGTGTTGCTCTTGCGGACATTGCACCACCAGCCCAGACGGTCGAAGCAGTCGATGGTCACGCCGTCGAGTTCGTCGATGCTGCCCGAGTTCTTGAACTTGTCCTTCATCGCTGCGAGCGCGGCGTCCTTGTCCTCGATCGTGAAGTTGACCTCGCCCGACTGGGCGTACTTCTTCGCCGGCGACACCAACTGGCTCATCCGCTTGCCCGACTTCTGCAGCATCGTCAGCACCGTCGCGAGCGCAATCGCGCCCGAATCCGCGTTGTAGTTCCCCTGAAAGTAGAAGTGGCCCGAGAGTTCGCCGCCGAACACCGCGTTGTGCTCGGCCATCGCCGCTTTCATGAACACATGCCCGACGCGGCACCGTACCGGTGTCCCCCCGTGCTTCTTCACCTCTTCGGCCAGGGCGCGCGTCGATCGCAGGTCGTAGGTCACCGCGGCGTGGCTGCCCTTGGGCTGTTTCTTCAGGAAGTACGCCGCGATCGCGGCTGTCAGGTGATCGCACCCGACGATCGTGCCGTGCTCATCAACGACGACCAGCCGGTCGGCATCACCGTCGAAGCACACGCCAAAGTCCGCCTTCTCGTTGATCACCGCCGCGCGGAGGAGCCCGAGATTGGAGGCCACCAAAGGGTTGGGCTCGTGAACGAACTCGCCTTTGGAGTTGTCGAAGTTGAGCGCGATGACTTCGAGGTTCGGGATGGGCGATCCAGCCCCTGCGGGAATCTTCTTGTTCGCGCCCGCGATGCCGAACACCATCGGCACCATCGTCCCCGCCATCCCGTTGGAAGCGTCGATGACGACCTTGATCTTCTTGCCGTCCGCGCCGTTCAGGTCAAGGAACGAGCGGACATGCCGGATATACGCGTCCCAGAGGTTCCGCTCCTCGCGCCGGCCATGCGCTGACTGCGCGGTCGCCTTGTCCACCATCGCCGCGTGCTTGCGCACATCCGCCAGACCCGTCGCCTCGCCCACGGGCTTGGCCTTGCGCTTGGAAACCTTGACCCCGTTGTACTGCGGCGGGTTGTGGCTCGCGGTCGTCATCACACCACCGGCGCAATCAAGATGATTCACCGCGAAGTAAATGAACGACGTGTCCACCATCCCCACGTCGATCACATGCCCGCCGTGGTCCGTGATCCCCTGCATCAGCGATTTCGCAAGCGAGGGCGAACTCTTGCGCATGTCCCGCCCGACGACGATGTTGTGCATCATCGGGCTGGTCTCGCCCGCCGCCGCGGCATCACCAAGCAGGTACTTCGACACGCCGAACCCGATCTGCCACGCCAT
>CAYMWG010000287.1:0-3939 GCA_964393765.1 uncultured Phycisphaeraceae bacterium | reverse complement strand
TCCGGTGCTGGAGGGACTCTGCACCGTCTTCATCCGCCACACGTCGGCGAGCCTGCTGATCCAGGAGAACGCCGACCCCTCGGCTCGCCACGACCTTGAGGCGTGGATGGTGCGGCATGTGCCCGAGGGTGATGCCGCGTTCTCGCACAACGATGAAGGCCCGGACGATATGCCAGGTCACATCCGCAGCGCGCTCACCGCGACCAGCCTGTCAATCCCCATCATGGACGGGCAACTGGGCCTGGGCCGCTGGCAGGGGATTTATGTGTGGGAGCACCGCCGCGCAGCGCACCCGCGGGAGGTGCTGGTACACATCGCGTCGTGAGCCGCTCGGAGAATGCAAGTGGGCGCGGTTGGATTCGAACCAACGAAGGCGTAAGCCATCAGATTTACAGTCTGACCCGTTTGACCACTTCGGTACACGCCCAATGGGGTGCGGACTGTATCGGCGGATGGTGGCCGTTTCCACAGCCGCGCTGGCGATCGGAAAAGCCGCCGGTGGGAATCGAACCCACGACCTACGGTTTACAAAACCGTCGCTCTACCGCTGAGCTATGGCGGCAAGTTGTTCTGTGGCCAGCCGACGAACACTCGCGGCCCCCGGCTCCGGGCCGGGATCAATCGAAGCAAAGTGCCGAGGGTGGGACTCGAACCCACGACCTCCGGGTTATGAGTCCAGCGCTCTAAGCCAGCTGAGCTACCTCGGCAAGGTCGCAGAGTTTACGCCCCCAAATGCCCGCGGCCCACACACCAAGTCAACCCACCGTGTCCGCGCGGCTCACCCGCACATCCTGCCCCTGAACATCCGGCTGCTCCAGACGAACGGGGGGAAGAGGCTCGGCGACAGGCAGGCTCGCGGCCCGATTGGCCGTGGCCTTGCGATCGACGGTGTCCACCTCGTCCTCGATGCCCTTGAGGCCCTTCTTGAACTCGATGATGCCTTTGCCGAGGCTCCGTCCGACATCGGGAAGCCGCCGGCCGAAGAGGAGGAGGCCCAAGGCGAGAATGACAATGAGTTCCCATGTGCCGAGACCGAACATGTCCTGCTCCTGATCGGGGAGAATGCCGCATCCGATGCGGACCGGGCAATTGAAGGTCGACCGGGGGTCCGGGTCAAAGCCGATCCAAAATGGGCGAGAAACCTATTCCGCACCCTTTTCACCCTGATAGGCGTCCATGCTGCGGAGTTGCGCAGCGGTCTGCCGCATCAGGAGGCTCGCCAGGCCGTTCTCTCCGAACGTGCCGACATCGGCGGCGATGCGGGTCACGGTTTCGGACCTGCGCTGAACGACTACGACTATCGACTGCCCCCTCTCATCGCGGTAGACGATGCGGGTGCGCTCGTCGCCAGTCTCATCCTCGATGAATCGGAGGGACATTTCTTTGGCCGCAGCGCGAATGGCTCTCTCGGCATCGTCGAAGCGCGCGAGTTCGATCGAGGTGAAGCGGCCCTGCGTGAAGAAGGTCGCCCCGGACTGAGCGGCTGACGCGCCCGCGCTCAACGCGGCGGGCTCCAAGCCGGTGCAGGAACAGAGCGCCACGCAACAGACCATCAGCAGCATCGGACAGGCAAGCGTGAACTGCATGGCCGAGTATATCTGGCGAGTGCGGCCACTTGACGGTTGCGAGGATGAAACGCCGCTCACGGGCAGCCCGCGAACCATTCGCTGAGGAACGCGAAGATATCGGGGACAGTCACCCCGCCCGCGCCGTCGAAGTTGGCAGCAGGCTGACCGGCGAACCACGCGGACAGGAACGCGAAGATGTCAGGAACGGCGACCGTCCCGCTGTTGTCGAAGTCTGCGCTGCACGGCTCGGGGGCCGAGTCGATGAAGGTCTCGGTGCAGCCGCCCTCGGTGGTGGTGCGCAGGTCGCCGCGGATCGGGTAGCGCGTGATCGTGCCAGCGGCATCGCGGAAGACGAAGTGGTACGACCGGCACGAGCCGGTGGAGGGGGACTGGAAGCGGTAGGTGCCGCGAGCGGCGGTGCCGAGGTGGAGCGTCAATAGGTGAGCGACGCCGTTGACAACGACTTCCGTTGATTGCGGCGGCTGGTTCGCGAGGTCATAGAACGTCGCGAGGAAGTTCACGGTCGAGCCTTGGATGATGTGCGAGGCGCTGGAGACCGGGCGGCAGCGGGCGTTGGTCGGGATGACGCCGCCGAAGTCCTGCACCCAGTAGCGCGTGTACTGGTTGGTGCCGGTCGCGTAGCCGTGGCCGACCGCGGCGTAGTTGCCGTTCATGATGTTGCGGCGGTGGCCGTCGCCGGATGAGCCGTCGGGCGCGGGCACGCCGCCGACGTTGTCGAGAAGCCAAGCGCTCATGACGCTCAGCGGCGAAGGCTGCCCCGCGGCGATGTTCTCGGCGATGCTCTGGCTGTCGTTGTAGTACGCGTGGATGCGCGTGCTCCAAGATGTGCCGTCGCAGGAATCGTGCCGGAACTGGCAGCCGGGAGTCGAGGCCATGCCCGTCGCGTGGGCGCGGCCGGATTGGTTCAGCGTGTACGACCAAGACAGCGGCCCCACCGCCGGGTAAGTCCCCGGCATCAGGATCGAAGGCGCGTTGAGGTAGGTGTCGCGGTACTGCTGGGGTGCGATGCGGACGGCGTTCGTCAGGACATGCACCGCCCGTTCCTGGTAGTTGGGGTGGCCGTTGACGGGGACGCCCAGGTCAGCACAGGTTTGGGAATAGGCGGTCCCACCAGCCGCGCAAAAAAGACCGCCCGCCACCGCCGCAAACAATCGTGGTTTGTGCATGGGGGTAGTACGACCGAGCAGCCGCGTAGGGTCGGCGGAGAGGGCAAGATTAATTCTGGTCGCCGATTCAAGCGGGGAGGGGCGGAACTCTGTCGCTTCATCGCTTCCTTCATCCCATCTCAACATGATCAAGATGCACACTCCGGCGGATGGGCATGTTGATCAATGTCAGAGCCCGGAGCGCGACAACATCGTGTCCAACGGAACGGGCGCGCGGGACGGGCGCGCGGCTCAATACGAGAAGTTGGCGTTGGGGTCGGCAGAACCGGGGGCGGTGCCGCCGGCGGTACCCAAGACGGCGGGAGCGCCAATGCCGTTCACGACGAGGATGACGTTGCCCGCGACGACATCCCAACTGGTGGTGTTGGCCGAGCAGGTGTTCTTGAGGATGATGTTGCCGGGGGCGTCCACATCAATGCCGCGGTCGGCGAGGGTGCAGTTGTTGCCCTCAACGCGATTGTTGGTGCTGGTGGCGTGGATGCCAGCGCCGTCGCCCGCGCCAGAGCCATTGCCCGAGCAGGTGTTGCCGCGAATCATGCAAGATGAAAAGCACGCGATGCCATCGACGGCGTTGGATCGGGCGGTACAGTCGGCGACCGTGCAGCCGCTGTTGACGTTGAAGCCGCTGCCCATGTTGAATGTTGCCGTGCAGACGGTCACCGTGCAGCCAATGGTAGTGTTGATACCATTGCCGGTGTTTTGATTCGCTGAGCAGTTCGTGAACGTACTGCCCTCGTTGGAGTAGAAGCCGCTGCCGCCGTTCCGATACGCCGAGCAGTTCGTGACCGTGCAACTCCCGATGCAGTGGATGCCATTGCCGCTGTTGTTGTTCGCCGTGCAGCTGTCGACCGTGCCGCCGGGGCCGGTGAGGATGCCGATATCGGAATTGCCGCTAGCGAGCACGCCCTCGACGCGGCTGTTGGTCGCTCCAAAGCCCCCCAGGTCGACGCCCTCATCGCCCCAGTTGCTGACCGAGCCGTTGACCACGGCGATGTTACTCAGGCCAGCCAGGGTGATGCTCACGCCGTCGAAGAGGCCCATCGCGGGGATGCCCACGAGGTTGAAGCCGTTGAGGTCGAGTGTGACGCTGCCCCCGCCGCTGGCGGCGATCTCGATCCCATGCTTGCCAACGACGCCGGTGATGTTGCCGGTGAGGTAGTAGGAGCCGGGCTGGGTGATCTTGA
>CAYMWG010000286.1:0-3940 GCA_964393765.1 uncultured Phycisphaeraceae bacterium | reverse complement strand
GGAGGCCGGCCTTGTGCTCGGCATCTCCCCACGCCGCGCGCTTGGTGGGCAGCGAGCGGACGGTTGCGAACAGCCGCGCACGGTCGACCTCGGTTTCGGGCGCATCCGCCCGCTCCTCTCCTTCCGCCCCCCCGCGCGCCTCAACCGGCGCGGGCGGCACGCGCGGCGCGGGCGGCACATGCACCGCCCGAACAGACACGGCCCCCGCCATCAGGGCACCCGCCGCGGCCACCGTCCACGCACTCGTCGAGTTCATCATGCCCAACGGTATGGCCCGACCTCGTGCCACTGACCGGGGCTTTGGCCGGTCAGTGCGCTGGCGGGCAAAGTCCTACGGGCACCCTGCAAACCACGCGTTCAGGAACGCGAAGAGGTCGGGAACGTTGGTCACGCCATCGCGGTTGAAGTCGGCCCCGGGCGGCTGGCCCGGCCCGAAGGCGAGCCAGTGGGAGAGGAAGTCCCAGATGTCCTGCACGCTCCGGGTGCCGTCGTAGTTGTAGTCGGCCGCGCAGGAGTGGAAGATGTAGATCGCGCCGTAGGTGGTCGGCGGGCAGACGCCCGTGCAGTCCTGCGAGCCGAAGGCGAGGTCGGGCCGGCCGTCGCCGCTGCAATCCGGGATGACGGCGATGCCGGTGCTGAACTGCCCGTAGTTCAAGACCGTTTGCGGCGTCGGGTTCGGCGACACGAACGTGCGCAGAAGTTCGCCCGTGCGGGCGCAGAAGAGGTACGCCCGCCCGTTGTACTGCGGGAACCCGGGCGGAGTCTCCAAGGGCGCATTGACGAGGAGTTCCGGCCAGCCGTCCCCGTTCAGGTCGGGCGTGCCCAGGACGCTGCTGGCAAAATTCCCCGGCATGGGCGCGGCGGGTGAGAGGATGGTGCGCACCCGCGTGCCCGTTGCGCCGGAGAAGATGTGGACGATGCCGCGATACGTCGCGGGCATCCCGGGGGGGCGGCAGTCCGCGCCCACGGCGAAGTCGCCGCATCCGTCGCCGTCGAAGTCGGCCAGGGCCGTCACGGCGTGCCCGAAGCCGCACGGGCCATACGGCGAATCGACGGTGTACAGGAACGCGCCCGTGCCGCCGGAGAAGACATGGACGCGCCCGCCGGAGGGAATGCTCGTCTCCTCTCCCGCGGCGGCGATGGCGAGATCGCCCGCGCCGTCGCCGTCGAGGTCGGCGATGCCCGCGACGCGTCTGCCGAAGCGGCCGCCAACCTGCCGCGAGGGCGACACCAGGCGGTAGCGCAAAGTTGCCGCCCGGGCTGAAAACACATACGCCGCGCCGCGCTCCTGGTCCTCCCCGCTTGCCCCAACGACATATTCGTCGAAGCCATCACCGTCAATATCGGGCACCGAAGTCACGCCGATACCAAAGTTTCCCCCGCTGTATTCCGGGGGTGCCATAAGCGTGTAGATGTGATCGCCGCTCGCGCCGGAGAAGTTGTGCGCGCGGCGCTCAAAGTACGCGCCCACGAGTATCTCGGCCCTTCCATCGTCGTCGAGGTCTTCGATCCCCGTGCGCGACCACCCGAAGAGGCCGTGCGTACCGACAATCGGAGACCGAAGCGTGCGGATAAACACTCCGGTGGCACCCGAGTACACATGCACGGAGCCGGTCCGCAGAACTTCGCCGGGCGGATGGTCGGGGTCCACCTCATCGTAGTTGCCCGACAGGAGGTCCCCAAACCCGTCGCCATCGACATCGCCGATCCCCGTGATCATCCACGAGAACGAGTTGTTGGTGGACGGGATTCCGGGGTGGGGGATCGTGATGATCTGCGCGAGCGCTGCGCGCGGGAACAGGAGCGCGGCCGCGATGAGCAGCACCGGCCCGAAGAACCTCAGGCACGATGGCAGACTGAACCCCGCCGAATCTTGTGCCACCGACCGCCGGCTATGAGCGATCGCTCCATCCAGCCCGAAGGGCTGAACGTGCGTAGCCTGGGGTGAAGGAGGGTCGCCGCGGCGACCGACGCCACCCCCGGAGCGATCGCGCGATTCCTCCTCCAGCCCGGAGGGCTGGTCCAGAGCACGGCCGGGGCGCTTCGAGCAGCCCGTCGGGCTGCAATCACGAGATGGGTCCGTATCCGGGGGTGTCACTCGTCGAAGACTCCTCGCTCCACCCCCGGCTACTTTCGTGCAGGCCGTCGGCCTGACGAACCCTGCCCATCAGGGGCTTCAAACAAAATTCCGATCACGTTCCACCTCCCGCGGACACAGCCTTGGGTACCACGCCGCTCCGCGGCGGTGTATGCCAAGCCCCCTCTGTCACGCTGCGCGTGACCTCTCCCCCGTCGGGGCCGGGGGAGAGGGCAACAGAGGCAAGCCTCACGGATTATTCTGGAGGTAGCGGACGATGCCGTACCCATCCAACGAGTACACGGTGCCGAAGATGCCGAAGCGGGGATTGGACACCTCGTTGTACAGGCCGATGGCCGCGCCAAAGTCCTTCCCGCTGCCCGTGCCGTTGGAGGTCACGAAGCGCCGGTTCAGAGCATCCGGCAGCCAATGGGGATCGCCCAACTTGTCGTACGACATCACGGATAAGTCCGGCGTCTCGCCCCACACGGAAGACCCGGCGACATACAGGTTGCCATCGGAATCCACGGCGAGGTCCGAGGGCAGGTCATCGCCGGTCGCGTCGTTGGCGTTGAAGCGCCGCACATTGTCCAGGCCCGACCAGACCGCCGTCCCCGAGAGCGCGTCGTACGCGATGGTCGCGAACTCGTACCCCATCGTCGCCGACCACGACTCGCCCGTGACGATCACCCGCTCGGTGCCAGTCGCAAAGTCGTAGTCGAACACGATGTCCCGCGCCACGTCCGGCCCGTTCGAGCCCGTGTTGTTGTACGCCGCGACCCAGATCGGGCACAAGTGGAGGCATTGCAGCGACGGCCCATAGGCCAGGGTGACGAAGTCGTACCCCGTCCCCACGGCCTGACCCGACGAGTAGCCGGTGACATAGAGCGTGTCCGCCGTACCCGCGAACGATTGTTCGCGGACCACTAAACTCGTGCCGCCCTCCTTGCCGTTCAGCGGCGGGCCGTAGCGCAGCGCGTCCATCACTAACGGGTTGTCCGTGAACAGGACGGTCGTGATGTCCGTCGATGTGCCCACACCCGGCGATGCCCCCGTCGCGGCCACCTCGTACCCGTCCAGCACGGTCGCGGCTTCACCGGCACCAGGGATGAGCACGAGGTCCGCCAGGTGGTCGTCCCCGCCGGCCAGGCCGTTGTACCTGGCCACCACCGGCTGGCCGACGGAGTCAAAGCCCCAGCGCGGCACGCCGGTCTCTGCGGAGACCTCCATGAGGATGTAGTCAGAGCCGGTCGAGGTGCCAGTGGGCGTGACGCTCTCGGAGTCGCCCCCAATGTACCCATAAATGTTGTCCTGCCTGACCACCACGGGCACATCGTCGCCCAGCGAGTTGCCCGCACCGTTCTTGGCATTGAACTCCCGCAGCCACAGCAGCGTGCCGTTGGTGTTGTACTTCAGGACGATGATGTCCTTGCCCCCGGTGCGCTCGATCACACCCGCCGCGTACACGTTCCCCGTGCCGTCCGTCTCCACGGCCACGCCGTAGGCGTCGATCCCCGCCACGGGGTCGTTGCGGACCATCCGCCAGAGTTCCACACCGTGCTCATCGAGTTTCCACACCGCCATGTGCGGCTTGGGCGGGGATCCCTCCATCACCTTGCCCGTGTAGTAGAGCCGCGGGAGGCCGTCGAAGTCCGCCGCCGCCTTGAACGCGAAGCGCGTCGCCGCCTTGGGGGGCGCGGCCTTCTCCTCGCACACCGTCGGTGTGCCGCACGCCGCCTGCGACACCGCGACCTGCGCGTGCGCCACCGGCACGATCATAAACGCCGCGAGGTACCCGATTCCCGCACACAGGGCGCTCTTCGAGCGCCGGTCGCGAGCGGTTCGGCAAAGGTACGTTCCGAC
>CAYMWG010000285.1:0-3949 GCA_964393765.1 uncultured Phycisphaeraceae bacterium | reverse complement strand
AAGCGGGCGACCGCTGGTTGCCAGATGCGACAGCATCTGGTAGCGATCACCCCACCCCCTTCTCACTCATCCCTTTCCGCCCGTGAAATGGGCGGGCGTTTGAGGCCACCGCATTTGCTTCTCGGCGTAGGGAACTGCGACGAGCAGGAACTCACTTGCCAGACGTCTAGTCGATCCCCAGTGTCAGCGTGACCACCACGCTCACATCCTTGTCAATCGTCGTGGTGTCGTACCGTCCGTAGCTGGCCACCTCCGTCGAATCCGGCTGCGTGATCTGCATCACGCCCATTTGCGCCTGTCGAACCTCGCCGACCCTGCACCCGCTGTTGCTCGCGATTTCATTGGCGCGCGCCCGTGCATCCTTCGTCGCCTCACCCAGAATCTGGATCTTCAGATCCGCCACCTGGCTGAAGTAAAACTCCGGCCGCTTCGACACCACCGGAATATTCTCCTTCAGCAACTGCGTCACCTCGCTCGCCGCCGCATACACCCGCTCAACCTCCGACGAGCTGATCGTGAAGACCCGTTCGAGCACATACCCCGAGACCTCGCGCGTCGCATTCCCCTTCTCATCACGACCGTAAAATGTGCTCGTCTCGATCGCCGAAAGTTCCCGCTGCTCCGCCGCAAAGCCCGTTGTTGTCAGAAACTCCCCCACCCGCTTCTCACTCGCCTCAATCTGCTCGTACGCCGCCGCGATCGTTGCGCCCTCCCCCCGGATCGTGACCACCCACACACCCACGTCCGAACGCACCCGCCGCCTCGCCGATCCCTTCACAGTGATCTCCTGGCTCGCTTTCGCGGCGGCCTTCGTCCGGGTATTGATCGCCCGTGATGCCACGATCGTGCTGGTCACCAGACTCACCGCCACGCCCAGCGCAAGAACGATCGCCGCACCCAGCCAGTTGACGCGTACGCGATGCTCCAAACAGAACCTCCTGTTCCGCAAGGGACCGACCATTCCGTGTTGTATGAACGCGAGAGCCCCAGTTCATCGACGCCCGAGCCGCTTCCGCTTGAGTTACGCCTTCCACAGTTCTCTGCTCAATTCCAGTGCTCATGCAGCGAACGAACGAACCTTTACCCAGACGCCATTTCCGGCCGCCGCCTGGGCCTGCTTCAACAGGTAGGCGGACACTTGCTCGTCTATGTATTGTTCGCCGCAGTTCTCGCACACCTGGGCCGGTACGCCCTTGAACACGAACGTGGAGTTGCCACGTTCGAGCGTCACCGTCGCTTGTCCCGGAACGCTTTCGCAGAACCGGCAAACGGTGCAGGTCACTTCCTTACCGTCCTCTGCTCGATCCTCTTCTCGCTCACCGTCCTGACGATGCGGTTCACATAGTTCCCCGGCGTGTGGATCGAATCCGCGTCAAGATCGCCCAGGCCCACGGCCTCCTCGACTTCCGCGATCACGAACGCCGCGGCGGTCGCCATCATCGGGTTGAAGTTGCGCGAGGTCTTGCGGTACATCAGATTCCCGAAGGAGTCGGCCTTGTGCGCCTTGACGAGCGTGAGGTCGGCGAACAGCCCGGTCTCCAGGACATACTCGCGGGGCTCGCCGGACTGCATCGCCCCGCCGCCCGGTTTCCCTTCGCGCCCCGCATACCCGCGACCCGGGATCGTCGCCCCGCCGATGCCCTGGCTGGGGCGCAGCATCCGGCGAGTCTCCTTGCCATCGGCGACGATCGTCCCCGCGCCCGTCGCCGTGTAGAACGCCGGGATGCCCGCGCCGCCCGCGCGGATGCGCTCGGCCAGCGTGCCCTGCGGGTTGAACTCGACCTCGAGTTCACCTTGCAGGAACTGCTTCTCGAAGGTCGCGTTCTCGCCGACGTAGGAACTGATCATCTTGACAATCTGGCGGGTCTGGAGCAAAAGCCCAAGGCCCCAGTCATCTACGCCCGCGTTGTTGGAGATGCACGTCAGCCCCTTCACGCCGCTTTCGCGCAGGGCGATGATCAACTGCTCCGGTATGCCGCACAGGCCGAAGCCGCCGACCATTACCGTCATCCCGTCGCGAACGACACCCAGGGATTTCAGGTCGGCGAAAGCCGCGGCGGGCGAGTTGAAGAGTTTGTTGGCCATGGGGGATCGTATTCCATTCTTCCCGGTGCCCAGTGCCTGATGCCCAGTGCCTCCCTCAAAACAGCCTCGCCTGGTCCTTGATGTCCCTCTGCCGCGAATCGAGTTCCCGGAGTTCCTCGACAAACTGTCCCACATTCTCGAACTTGTAGTACTCGCTAGCGAACCGCACATACGCCACGCTGTCCGTGTCGCGCAGTTTCGACATCACCTTCTCGCCGATGGTCCGACTGGGCACCTCGCGCTCAAACTCGCGATGCACTTCCTCCTCGACCTGCTCGACCATCCGCACCTTGGCCTCCTCGGGGACGGGCCGCTTGCCGATCGCGGCGTTCACGCCACGCAGCACGTTCTCGCGGTTGAAGGGCACATGCGTGCCATCCCGCTTGATGACCATGAGGCGCGCCGACTCCTCCACCCGCTCGTAGGTGGTGAACCGCTTGTCGCACTTCAGGCACTCGCGCCGACGGCGCACCACCCGCCCCGCATCGCTGGCGCGGCTGTCGATCACCTTGTCGTCGTTGGCCTCGCAGAAGGGGCAGATCAAGCGGCTGGTTCCTTGCGCCCAAGCGGTCGCCCCCAACCGGAGGCCGCCCCAAGCGGTCGTATCTTGCCGACTCTGCGAGTCGGCGTCAAACGGCAGGCTGGGGCAACTCAAAGACCCGCCGCCACACCGCGCAGGTTCTTGCCCGTATGTAGACCGTACACACCGCCCGGCTTTGTCGCCGCGCCTAACCTCCGTTTCCATGACCGGCCCCAAGACGACAACGACGGCGAGTGTTTCCGAGCATCGCGGGTAGGCCGACCCGCGCGTGTGTTGTTACCTTGAAAGCCCGGCCTTAGAGCCGGGCTTTTTCGTTGGCGATGGGAAGCATCCAACCCGTCCTGTTCCACACCGCTCAACCCCGATCCGGAGAACCCCATGGCCGGCAAACCCACCTGCCTCGTCTGCCAGAAGGAAATGGTCCGCGGTTTTATCGCCGACCTGAATCAGGGCGCATCCACCACCCTTCCCCGCTGGTGCCAGGGCGAGCCACAGGCCAGCATCTGGTCCGGCGAAGCAAAGTCCTCCCAGATCAGAGACGGCCTGAAAGTCGTCGCCTACCGCTGCCCGGAATGCGAGGCCCTCCGCCTCTACGCTCCCTCCGCCTGATACACCAGGTCCGCCTTCTGCTCACTGCTTTCTGCTTTCTGCTTTCCGCTCTCTGCTCTCTGCTTTCTTCATCCTAATTTGCTGCTTTGCTGTTTTGATGCTTTGCTGCTTTGGAACCCCTCATGCCCCGCATCACTCTCCCCGATGGCTCCGTCAAAGAGTTCCCCCAGAGCGTTACCGCGCGACAGGTCGCCGAGGCCATCGGCCCGCGCCTCGCGCAGGACGCACTGGGTTGCAAAATCGATTCGGGAAGTGGGTGGGAGCTGCGAGATCTCTCGACCCTGATCGACACAGACGTGAAACTGGACATTGTGACCCCGAAGACTCGGGACAAGCAGCAGAATCCCGATGCCCTCATGCTCATCCGCCACTCCGCCGCGCACGTCATGGCCGAGGCCATCCAGCGCATCGTCCCCGAAGCCCAACTCGTCTACGGCCCGCCGCTGGCCACCGGCTTTTACTACGACATCAAGTTCCCCGACAACCGCCCCCTCAAAGACGGCGACTTCGCGGCAATTGAAGCGGAGATCAAGATAATCGTCGCGGAGGATCGCGCGTTCACCCGCTATGACCTCAACCCCTCCGAAGGCCTCGCAAAACTGGAACGCGAAGGCAGCAAGTACAAGATCGATAATGCGACTCGTGCTCTGCTCGGTGCAAAGGTCAAGCACCTAGCCACCGGCTCGGAAGACGATCTGCCTCAAGTTCCGCAAG
>CAYMWG010000284.1:0-4004 GCA_964393765.1 uncultured Phycisphaeraceae bacterium | reverse complement strand
GCGACCGGGTCGAGATGAAAGCAATCGCATGGACGTGATCCGTTGGTCAATCAGCAAGCCCGTCAGCGTGACGGTCGGCGTCATCCTCCTGGTGATGTTCGGCCTCATCGGGCTTAGCTCGATCCCCGTGCAGCTCACGCCGACGGTCGATCGGCCGGTGATCGAGGTGACCACGAGTTGGCCCGGTCGCAGCCCGCAGGAGATCGTCGACAACATCACGCGAGAGCAGGAGAAGCGCCTCAAGAACGTCTCGAACCTCAAGCAGATGCGCTCGACCAGCGAGGCCGGCGCGGCCACGGTCTCGCTGGAGTTCTATGTCGGGTCCGACATCTCGCGTGCGCTCCAGGAAGTCTCCGATGCGCTCCGCCAGGTCCCGGCGTACCCCGAGGAGGTTGATGAGCCGACCATCAAGGCGGCGGACGGCTCCGGCGAGAACGCGATCGCGTGGATCATCGTGGATGTCGATCCGGCGTTTGCGCACCTGCACCCGGGCTATGACATCACCACGCTCTTTGACGCGCTCGACAAGGAGGTCAAGCCGTTCCTGGAGCGCATCGACGGCGTGGCGGAGGTGAACGTCTACGGCGGGCGGGAGCGCGAGGTGCGGGTGCTGGTCGATGCCGGAAAGTTGGCGCAGCGCCGGCTCAACCACCTTGACCTGATCGGCGCTCTCCGGGCGGAAAACCAGAACATCTCGGCCGGCACGATCGCCGAGGGCAAGCGCGACTACCGCGTGCGGGTGCTGGGGCAGTTCGTCACTGAGCAGGACGTGCTCGACACCATCATCGCGTACCGCCCCGCCGACGATGGCGAGCGGGCGGCGCTCAAGCCCGTGTATGTGCGGGACGTCGCCGAGGTCGAGTTCGGCTACCAGAAGCAGCGGGGATTTGTGCGGTCGATGGGCTATCCGTCGATCGCGATAAACGCCATCCGTCAGAGCAACGCGAATGTAGTGTCGGTGATGGAGGACCTCCGTGCGAGGCTGGCGGATGTGCGCCGCGACATCCTGCCGCGATTGGCCGGGGATGTCGGACCGCACCTGCGGATGCGCCAGGTCTACGACGAGACGACGTACATCGACTCGGCGATCAGCCTGGTGGTGGACGCCCTGTGGCAGGGGGGCGCGCTGGCCGCGATCGTCCTGCTGATCTTCCTTCGATCACTCCGCTCGACGGGGCTGGTGGCGGTCGCGATCCCCCTCTCGGTCATCGGGGCATTCCTGGTGATGTTCCTGGCGGGGCGCACGCTCAACGTCGTGTCGCTCGCGGGTCTGGCCTTCAGCGTCGGCATGGGAATCGACAACGCGATCGTGGTTCTCGAGAACATCTATCGCCGGCGGCAGATGGGCGACCCGCCGGTGCAGGCGGCGTACCGCGGGACGCGCGAGGTGTGGGGGGCCATCCTCGCATCGACGCTGACCAACGTAGCGGTCTTCGTGCCCATCATCACCGTGCAGGAAGAGGCCGGACAGTTGTTCCGCGATATCACCATCGCGGCGTGCGCTTCGGTGTTCTTCTCGCTGGTCGTCGCCATCACGGTCCTGCCCGCGGCCGCAGCGCGGTGGATTTCCGATGCCGACATTACGCACAAGCACCGGTCGAAACTGATGACGGCTTGGGACGAGTTGTTCGGCCTCGCCCGCCTCGCCGTTGCGGGGTCGGAGGGCATCGCCAACTCCGTCTACTGGGCAATCACCGGGTGGCGGGCGCACACCGTGCGGCCCGCGGTGATCCTCGTGCTGACCGGCGCGAGCCTGACGGGCGCGTACCTGCTCATGCCCCCGCTGGATTACCTGCCCACGGGGAACCGCAATCTGGTGTTCGGCGGCCTGCTCATCCCGCCCGGATACTCGGTTGGGCAGCAGGAGGAGATCGCGCAGCGGATCGAGGACCAGTTGCGGCCGTACATTGAGGCCGACCTCAAACGCCCCGAGACGCTCGCCAACCTTGAACCGATCTTCAGGTACGACGCCCCGACCACCCCGTATGCGCCTGTGCCGATCGCGAACTTCTTTATTGGTTCGTTCGGGGGCGGGATGTTTGTCGGCGCGGTGAGCCAGGACGAGGAGCGTGTGATCCCCATCGGCTCGCTACTGACAGGGATCATGAACACCATCCCCGATGCCTTCGGCGGCGCGGCCCAGACGCCCATCTTCGGTCAGGGCATCCGCCAGGGGAACACCGTGGATGTTGAGATCGCGGGTCCGGACCTCGCCCGCGTGGTCGCGGCGGCAGCGCAGTTGCAGGGGGTGGCCGGCGCGAAGTACGGCTACGGCATGAACGTCGCGCCCAGCCCGTCGAACTTCAACCTCAGCCAGCCGGAGTGGAGCGTCCGGCTGAACCAGCGCGGGCGCGAGTTGGGCCTGACCTCGCGCGACATCGGCACCGCGGTTCGCGGGCTGTTTGACGGGGCCTATGTGGACGACTTCCAACTTCCCGAGGACACCGTGGATTTGGTGCTCGTGCCCAAGGGCGGCCGGCTGGACTACAAGGAGCAACTCGCTTCGATCCCGATCGCCACCCCCAGCACCGGCCCCAGCGGGGCGCGGGTTGTCCCGCTCGACACGGTGGTGGACGTGATCGAGGTGCGCTCGCCGCAGGCCATCCAGCGGGCGGAGGAACTGCCGAGCGTCACGATCAAGATCCGCCCGCCCACCGGGACCACGGTTGACGAGGTGATGCGGGCGGTTCGCGGCGAGATGATTGCGCCGATGGAAGCGTCCGGGATGATCGACGCCTCGATGCGTGTCCGGCTGGAGGGGACCGCCGCGAGCCTTGACGAGGTGCGGGGTGCGCTGTTCGGCAAGGCACGCGAGGGCCCCCGAACCGTCTGGCAGAAGTGGCTGGAACGGGGCACCTATGCGCTGTGCGCGGCGGGCTTCGGCGTTGCGCTCCTGCTCGCGATTCGCGGGGCAGCGCGCACGCGGCAAGGAACGGGGACGGGCATCAGGATCGGCAGGGGGACGGTCGCGTACGGCGCGGTGGGCATCGTCCTGCTGACACTGATGCTGGGGGCGATCGCCCTGGGGCTGGTCTCACAGCCGCAGTTGGTCATGGCCCGCATCGTCTGGGCCCTGCTGGTGACGTACCTGCTGATGTGCGCGCTGTACGAGAGTTTCCTGTACCCGCTGGTGATCATGTTCAGCGTCCCGCTGGCGGTGGTGGGCGGGTTCGCGGGCCTGGCGCTGGTGCACTACCTCACGCTCCAGAACCCGACGAAAGCCCCGCAGCAACTCGATGTGCTGACGATGCTCGGGTTTGTCATCCTTACCGGCATCGTGGTGAACAACGCGATTTTGCTGGTCGAGCAGGCCCTGAACCTGATGGAGCCGTGGCGGCTGGGCGAGATGGCCGCGGGCGAGAAGCCCCTGCCCGCCATGGAGGCGATCGCCGAATCCGTGCGGACGCGCATTCGGCCGATCTTCATGTCCACGCTCACCAGCGTGGTCGGCTCTCTGCCGCTGGTGCTCTACCCCGGCTCGGGCTCGGAGATGTATCGCGGCATGGGCGCGGTGCTCATCGGCGGGCAGTTGGTCTCGACGGTGTTCACGCTGGTTTTGGTGCCGCTGGTCTTCAGTTTGGTCGTGCAGATGCGCGACAGCGGGCGGGCGCTGCTGAACTGGAATGACAAGGTGCGGGTGTGGGAAGCCGGGACGCAGGGGCGGTAGGCGTGAAAGGAGTTGGGCACCAGGCATTTCATTTGGCGGCACCAGAAGGAACAAAGCACCGCTCAGCGGTGCCAACCTGACGGACCATGAAGCCGGGCTCTCGATGGTTGTCCCCATTTTCCTACCTTTTCCCGAACGGCGTGCTTGCACGAGTTCGGAACTAGCCTGACGGGTGGCACGAACCGATTGGACGGAACACCACCGCGTTTGGCGGGTCTAACAGTGCGGTGAGCCATAACCGGCACGGGGAACACAGGAGCCGACGATGAAGACGGGCAGGACGATGGGCAAGGCGACAACGCTGCTGGTGTCGGTTGGGGCCATTGCAGGGGTGGGC
>CAYMWG010000283.1:0-4013 GCA_964393765.1 uncultured Phycisphaeraceae bacterium | reverse complement strand
GGGCGGGCGCACAAGTGCGAGGGGGGGGCAAAGCCTACCCGGTGCGGAGGGGATATGCGCGTGAAGCGGTGCCGCGCACGGTGGTTGAACCTACACTGCGGTGATGAGCAAGGCCCCATCGAATCCCGGCTCGCAGGGTTCCCCCGGTCCCGCACGGCGCGAGGGCGGCGATGGGGGGCAGGGCGGGGCCGCTCGGCCCGCGCCCAAGCACGAGGTCGTCGAGCCGATCGGCAAGCGTGTGCTCATCCGCAAGGATGAGGATCGCAAGACCACCAAGACGGGCATCCACCTGCCCGACAAGATCGAGATCCCGACCATCACGGGCCGGATCGTGGCGATCTCGCGCCAGGTCGAGAAGGATGACGACTATCCCCTGCGCCGCTACGACCGTATCCTCTTCAACCCCAAGCACGCGATCCCGGTCGAGTTCGACGGCGACAACCGGCTGTTCGTCCTGCCGATCGAGGATGTGGTGGCGGTGTTCCGCAAAGCGGAAGATGCGGCGGATTGAGAACGAGGAAGGAACTTTGAGCGAGCAGAGGGAGCAGAGCCGCGGCACAGCGGGAGTTGGTGTGGTCTGAACGAGTACAGGCTCGGGCGCAAGCACGGGCGTTTGACCGTGGCAATGTCCCCACCGGCTCAACGAGCATTCCCAGTTCGTGTGTCCCTGCATTCGGAACGTTTCACTATCCAGGTCTGATCCGCGTTCATCTGCGTTGATCTGCGGCCCCTGCCTCCTCAGCGCCACGGCTCGATCGCCGGGCGACCTCATCGTGGGCGTGGGGGCGGAGTGCAACTTCACGACCGATAACGCTTGCTTCCGGGCCGCGGCGGGCCAAAATCTCGCGCATCGAAGTTCAACGCCGATAATCCGTTGGGTCCGCGGCCGGTGCGTCTTTTCGTGCCGACTCCGCGTCGCTCAAAACCGAGACTTCTCCATGCCTCCGCCGACTGCCACTCCTGCTCCCGTCGCGATCGGCTTTACCGCGCCCGCGCCGAACTCAGCCGATGTCGGGCTGGTGGGCCTGGCGGTGATGGGCGCGAACCTCGCGCTCAACATGGCCGACCACGGGTTCAAGGTCGCGGTCTACAACCGCACGACTGCCGTTACGGATCAGTTCATCAAGGACAACCCGCCGGGCGTCATCGGCCCCGGCGGCGCGCTGATCCCAGCCATGGACCTGAAGCAGTTTGTCGCGAGCATCAAGCGGCCGCGACGTGTGGTGGTGCTGGTGAAGGCGGGGACGGGGACGGACGCGGTGATCGACGGTCTCTCGCCGCTGCTGGAGCCGGGGGACTGCATCATCGACGGCGGCAACGCCGAGTGGACGGACACGGTGCGACGCGAGAAGGCGCTGGCCGACCGCGCCCTGCTGTTCGTCGGCTCGGGCGTCTCGGGCGGCGAGGCGGGCGCGCGGTACGGGCCGTCGCTCATGCCCGGCGGCCGGCCCGAGGCGTGGGAACTCATCAAGCCGGTGTGGACAGCGATCGCGGCGAAGGTGGACGCGAAGTCGGGCACGCCGTTTCTGGATGCCGCGCCGGGCAGGCCCATCCGTGCGCCGGGCGCGGTGCCATGCACGACGTACATCGGGCCGGGCGGCGCGGGGCACTACGTCAAGATGGTGCATAACGGGATCGAGTACGGTGACATGCAACTCATCTGCGAGGCGTACCACTTCATGCGCGAGGTGCTCGCGATGGATGTGGCGAAGATCGCCGGGGTGTTCGCGGAGTGGAACACGGGTGACCTGGACTCGTTCCTCATCGAGATCACCGCGGACATCCTCAAGCAGAAGGACCCGGTGACGGGCAAGCCCTTCGTGGATGTCGTGCTGGACGCCGCGGGGCAGAAGGGCACAGGAAAGTGGACGATCAACTCCGCGCTCGACCTGGGTGTGCCGGTGCCGACGATGGCGGAGGCGGTGTTTGCGCGGAACATCAGCGCGATCAAGGACGAGCGCGTGAGCGCGGCGGGGGTGCTGCGCGGGCCCAAGGTCGGCGAGCACTCGCACTCCATCGGCTCGGGCAAGTACGACTGGGTGGACGCGGTGCGCGATGCGCTGTACTGCTCGAAGATATGCTCGTACGCGCAGGGCTTTGCGCTCATGCAGAGCGCGGGCAGGGCCGCGGATTGGAACCTGAAACTCGGCGAGATCGCCTCGATCTTCCGCGGCGGGTGCATCATCCGCGCGAGATTCCTGCAGAAGATCACCGAGGCGTATGCCCGCCGGCCGGACCTGCCCAACCTCCTGCTCGATGCGTACTTCGCGGAGACCATCGAGCGCGTGCAGCAGCACTGGCGCGGCGTGGTGGCGCGGGCGGCGGTGCAGGGTGTGCCGGTTCCGGCGTTCGCCTCCGCGCTCTCGTACTTTGATTCCTATCGCGCAGCGCGCCTGCCGGCGAGTCTCCTGCAGGCTCAGCGCGACTACTTCGGCTCGCACACCTACGAGCGCATCGACCAGCCCCGCGGCAAGTTCTTCCACCTGGATTGGCTCGATCCCAAGCGTCCGCAGTTGGAACTGTGAGAGTTTGCGCACCGGTCTAAAGACCGGTGCCACCAGGAGGTGATGGATGGCATCGCTGCCGGTTCAAGGCGCACAGAGTCTGATGCGGCTCACGACCGCCGCGAGGTTGGCGCGGATGCGCCCCGACTCGTCGGTGCGGGTGGAGTCGGTCGGTGTGCTGCACACCGAGCGTCTGCTGATCCGTCCCATGACGTGGGCGGACCGCGCGGCGTTCCTCGGGGCGGCGCGGGCCAGCCGCGATGTGCTGGACCGGTTCTGCCCGCTGCACCAGGGCGCGGAGGATGACGATGCGATGTTCGACCGTCAACTCGCCGTGGCCCGCGCAGCGCAGGCCACAGGCAGGGCGTGGCGGCGGGTGATCGAGGACCGGCGCGATGGCGAGCGCGGCGGCGGGACCGGCCGCATCGTGGGCGCGATCAACCTGAACAATGTTCTGCAGGGGTTCGAGCCGCGGGCGGAGGTGAACTTCTGGGTCCGCAGCGACGCGGCGGGCCTGGGCTTCGGGGCGGAGGCGATGCGGGCCGTCATCGCGCACGCGTTCGGGCCGACTTGGGCACCGCGCGCCGGGGGCGCGATGCACCGGCCCGGCCTTGGACTTTCCCGCATCGATGCGCTGATCGCGCCGGCGAACTCCGGGTGCAGACGGGTGGTCGAGCGTCTGGGCTTCGCGCCCGACCCGGACGGGCCGGGGCGCACCCTGCGCATCGGGGGAACGGATGTGGAGCACCTGGCGTACACCGCGTTCGCGCCGATTGAAAATGCCGTTTCACCCGCGCCGCCGGGCAGGAACATCGACTCGCTCACCAGGGTCATCGACATCATCCTCGGTGTTGAGCGGATCGCCCGCGAGCGGGGAAGTTGAAGTCTTGTGGCCCCCCGGTCAGTCCGTCTCGGCTTCAATGCCGCTGCCCCAACCGCGCCTGCGGACAGCGCAGTTGCTGCTGCGATTGCCAACAGAGTCAGACCGGGCCGAGTTTGTGCGTGCGATGACGCTGTCGGAATCGCATATGCGCCCGTGGGTGCCGCGGCACGTTGAGGGAGCGCGCGCGGACGCGTGGTTTGATCGAAGCCTGGAGCGGGCCAACCGCGAGTGGGGCGCGGGCACCGGCGTGCGACTGTTCGCGTTCCTCGATGACGGCCGGATGGCGGGCTCGTTCAGTCTGAACAACATCGTGCGGGGCGTGTTCCAGAACGCAGATGCGGGATGGATGGTGATGGTCGATTGCCTGCGGCGGGGCGTGGCGACCGAGGGTGTTGGAGCGCTGCTCGACTATGCGCTTGCGCCCGAGCCGGTGGGGCTGGGGCTGCACCGCGTGCAGGCGAACGTCATCCCGCGCAACGAGGCGAGCCTGAAGGTGGCTAGGAAGTGCGGATTCCGAGAGGAAGGGCTGGCCAAAGCGATGCTGAATATCGACGGCCAGTGGCAGGACCACATCATGTTCGCGAAGATCGCCGATGAGCATCGCGCGCCTACGGAGTGACTGGTGT
>CAYMWG010000282.1:0-4016 GCA_964393765.1 uncultured Phycisphaeraceae bacterium | reverse complement strand
GGCGATCGCGAAGCACGCTGCGAAAGTGCTCAAGGGTCGCATCGGAATTGAATCGAAGTGGGGCGAGGGGACGACGGCGTGGGTGGAGGTGCCGGTGGAGTTTGGAGCGGACCTGCGTGGCCCGGCACTCCATGCCGGTGGTTGAGTGTGCCGTTTCCTGCATCTTCCGGCTCCTCCTCAGCCGGGAGCGGGGTCTTGCAGGAGGAACAAAGGAAAGGCATGTAGCCCCCCCCGGTGGCTGGCGCGACCACCCCCCCTTGTAGAGGAGCCGGAGGACTATCTGATCGGCGCGACCTCGACGCCGCGGCGGTCGGCGAGGCGTCGCTCGACGCCGGCGATGAGCGCGCGTTCGGCCGCAGCGTCTCCAACAGGTCCGACGGAGGCGGTGAGTTCGAGAGGGCCATCGGGCTGCGCTGACGGACGCCGGATGCGGAGCCGCGCGGAAGTGCCGGTGGGGTTGCGGAGTTCGTAGAGACGCGTGTTCTCGTCCGTGCTCCACCACTTGGCGACGACCCATTCGGCGTTGTTCGCGCCCCAGATGACGGCGGAGTCGGCATCATCCCAGTCGGCGGTTGCCTGCGACTGGGCAGCGCCGGGAGGGAACTCGATATCCGGGCTGGTGATCGAGGCACAGGCAGCGATGCAGGCCGTGCCCGCGATGCATCCAAGGACGCGAACCCATTCCGAACTTCGGCGGCCGGCGTGCGTAGATGGAAGGGTCGCTGTTGGTCGCGGCGGCATAGGATTTGGTTCCGGGAACGCCGCGACGGGAGCGGCAACGAAGGGGAAACGGGGAATGCAGACAACCGGGCGTTTGAGCGGTGCAGCGTTGCGGAGATCGCCGGTCGTGGAGTTCAGCATACAAGTTCCCGAGGGCGCGGAGCGGGTGACGATGCTCGGGCTGGGCGATCGGAACCTCAAGATGCTGCGCGAGGCGATCGGGGTGCGGGTGTCGGCGCGCGAGAACCGCGTGGTGGTGGCGGGGGAGCGAGAGCAGGTCGCGGCGGCCAAGGGCGTGCTGGAGCGGCTCGAGGGCGCGGCGACTCGGAACGAGCATCTATCACGCTCGCAGGTGCTGGACCTGATCGGCCAGGCGATGGCGGGAACGCTTGCGCCGATGCGGGATGAGCGCGGGGTTGGGGCGAATGGGGCGTACGGCGATGAGTTCGTCCCCGCACCCGGTCCGGCGTGGAACGACCACCTGGACGTGTACGTCGGTGGTCGGCAGGTGCGCGCCAAGACGCCCAACCAGCAACTCTATCTCGACGCGGTGCGCGACCACGACTTGTGCTTTGGCATCGGCCCGGCGGGGACGGGGAAGACGTATCTGGCGGTCGCCGCGGCGGTGCATCTGCTGCGGGCGCAGATGGTGCGAAAGGTGATACTCTGCCGGCCCGCGGTCGAGGCCGGGGAGCGGCTGGGCTTTTTGCCGGGGGACTTGCAGGCGAAGGTGAATCCGTATTTGAGGCCGCTGCTCGATGCGCTGCACGACATGATGGACTTTGCGACCATCAAGCGGTTCATGTTCAACGATGTGGTGGAGGTCATCCCGCTTGCGTACATGCGTGGGCGGACGCTGAACAACGCCGCGATCATACTGGATGAGGCGCAGAACACGACCCGCGGCCAGATGCTGATGTTTCTGACCCGGATGGGTCACGGGTCCAAGATGATCGTGACGGGTGACGTGACGCAGATCGACCTTCCTGAGCCTGCGGAGAGCGGGCTGATCGACGCGGCCCGCCGGCTGGGGCGGATTCGTGGAGTGGGAATGGTGCAGTTGGGGCGCGAGGACATCGTGCGGCACTCTCTGGTGCAGAAGATCGTGGAGGCATACGCGCCCACACCGGAGGGAATTGGGGCGATGAATCCCCCTGTTCAAGGTGAAACTATTGCCCGCAAAAACCCTGGATCGTCCGATAACGTGTGAGAAGGCGTGAAAGATTTGGGGTTCTGACCGATGGATCAGGACGGGCCGGCTTGGCGCAGGGATCAATAGGAGCGATGCTGTGTTGGCAGGGTAGCGGGGCGGAAGATGGCTCGAGAAACTTCCAAGGCAACGACGCGTGCGCGCACGGAGGAACTCCGGCGTGAGATCGCGCTGACGGAGGACGGCTGGCGCCGCCCGCTGCGGTCGCGGACGTTTGTGCTGGCGGTGCTGATCTGGATTGCGTTCGTCGGGGCGGTCGGGGCGGTCTCGGCTTGGACGCGGGAGCAGCCGCTGGTCGCGGTCGACCGGGTGATGCGCCAGACGCGGACCGTGCGGACCGGCTTTGAGATTGTGGATGAGGCGGCGACGGAGCAGGCGCGCAACGCCGCGTGGCAACTCGCGCCGCGCGTGTACCTGGGCGATGCGGCTTTGTTTGGCGAGTTGCGGAGTTCGCTCGAGAACCTGCCGCGGGCGCTGAAGGATGTCAAGACCATCGAGGATGTGGAGCCGGGCCTTCGCCAGCAGTTTTCGCTGACGGCCGAGGGGCTGGAGTCACTGCAACAGGCGACGGAGGGCATCGGGGCGGACCTCTGGCAGTCGAGGGTATCGCGGCTGCTCGATGCGCTCGCGCGGACGCCGATCCTGGACGGGCCGTCGTACCAGGTCGAGTGGCTGAACCAGAACAAAGAGATTGAACTGCGTGTGCCGGGGCGGTCGGCGGCGCTGGTCAAGTCGAGCACGGTCGAGAACATCGAGAGCCCGGACCACGCGGAGAAGATGCTGAGCATGGCCGAGCGGGCGGGGTTCAACGCCCTGTGGCTTCCGATCGTCGCTTCGCGCCTGGCGCATCAGCCCCGTCCGACGTTCACCTTCGACAGCGCGGAGACAGCCAAGTCGCAGGAGCGAGCGGCTGCGGCGGTGCCCGAGCAGCGCGTGCAGTACCCCGATCGCGAGGTGATCTTCCGTCGTGGCGATGTGCTCAGGCCGGCGATGCTGCTGGTGCTCGAGTCGGCGATCCGAGCCGAACTCGCGAGGAACAGCGCGTGGCAGACGTGGCTGCCGCGATTGGCGGTGGGCGGTGTGGTGTTCGCGGTGGGGCTTGCGCTGGCGGGGTATGTCGCGCTCTTTGGCGGGCAGGTGCGCAGGAGCGTGGCGCGGATGGGCGCGCTGGCGGGGTTGATGGCGGTGACGGTGGCGCTGGCGTGCTACACGACGGCGGTCCAGCCCGCGCTCATCGCGCTGACGGGCGTTGCGCCGACGGTGTTCGTGACGGTCCTGCTGGCAATCGCGTATGACCGGCGGGTCGCCTTGGCGTTCGGCGCGCTGCACGGCGTGCTGGTGTGCTTGGCGCTTGATCAGAGCGTGAGCCTGTACGCGATCATCATCGTGGGCATTGGTGTGGCGGTGTGGCAACTCAAGGAGATCCGCGACCGAGATGCGCTGATCCGCACCGGCGTGCTGGAGGCGCTCGCGCTGGCGGGGGGCACGTTCCTTGTGGGCGTGGTGGAGTTGCCGCCCACGCCGGAGGCGATCCGGCAGGCGGCGGTGGACGCGGGGCTGGCGGGCTTCGGCGGCTTGCTTGTCGCGGGCGTGACACTCTTCATCCTGCCCACCATCGAAAAGATGTTCGACATCACCACGGGGATGACGCTGATCGAACTGCGCGACCCGAAGCAACCCCTGCTGCGCCAACTCCAGCAGCGGGCACCCGGGACGTACAACCATTCATTGAATCTGGGCAGCCTCGCGGAGGCCGCGGCGGAAGCGATCGGCGCTGACGGGTTGATGGCGTATGTGGGGGCGCTGTACCACGATATCGGGAAGATGAACAAGCCCGAGTACTTCGTGGAGAACCAGACGCCGGGAATCAACAAGCACGACAAACTCAGCCCGGCGATGAGTCTGCTGGTGATCGTGGGGCATGTGAAGGACGGGATGGAACTGGCGCGCGAGTTCAACCTGCCGCGGCAGGTGTGGCACTTCATCGAGAGCCACCACGGCACGACGCTGGTGGAGTATTTCTATCACCGCGCGCGCCGGCAGGCCGAGGCCGCGGCGGCGATCGTGATGGGAGGCGGTCCGGGGG
>CAYMWG010000281.1:0-4026 GCA_964393765.1 uncultured Phycisphaeraceae bacterium | reverse complement strand
ACTCCTATTACCGCGCCCTCCAGGAATCGCTCGACACGAAGGATGTGGTGCTTTACGAGGGCGTCAAGCCGCCTGGTGCAGGCCGCGCGGACCACGATCGTGGCAACACCGATGCCGACAAGGCGGAGGCCACCAAGAAGCGTCTGCGGTTCCTCGGCGTCGCGGTGCGCATGCACCAGAAGGCGAGCGGCGGACTCCCCGCATCGCTCGCCGACCTCACCAAGCCGACCGCCAAGGGCGACTCGCTCGATGAGCGCATCGCCCCGCTGGTCGCGGCGTCCATGACGGATGCGTGGGGTAATGCGATCGCCTACGTCCTGCTCAGCGGCGAGATCGGCGCAGGCGGCTTCGATCTCACCAGTCTGGGCGCCGACGGCAAGGCTGGTGGCGAGGGCGCTGCGACGGACCTGCAACTCTCCGAGCAGAAGCCCATTACCGATGCGGAAGTCCCCAACCAGTCGGAAGGGGGCATCCAGCAGCAACTCGCCGGCGCGCTCGGACTGGTCTTTCAACTCGATGCGATGGACCACTCCAAGGCCCACTGGCGCAACAGCGACCTCTCCGTCGATCAGGTCACGGAGCGCATCTCCGGCTCGGGCGGCGACGCCGATGCGCTCTTTCAGACTCTGGGGGGAGAATCGTTTGGCGCGAAGTTCGCAGGCGCGATCCTGCGTCTTGTGGGCGCGAGCCCGATGCTCTCGACCATCGCAAAAGCGGTGATGGTCGAAGTCCTCGGGCAGGCCGACGAACTGCTGGAGGTCCTGCCCGGCGAACTGGGCAAACTCATGGACGTGATCGTCAAGGACCGCAACCAGGTGGTGCTCGACGACCTCGTGGCCGTGCTCGAGCACGAGCCGGAGAAGAAGAACATCGCCGTGATCTATGGCGCGGGGCACATGCCCGACCTTGAGGCCCGCCTCGCCGAACTCGGCTTTGCCGAAAAGTCTGTTGTGTGGCTCAACGCCATCAATGTCGACCTGGCAAAGACCGGCCTGCCGCGTGAGCAGATCGAGATGATGCGCACCATGCTCCGTGACACCATCAAGGAGCAGATGAAGATGATGAAGAAGGCGGCTGCACGCCCACCACGCCCATGATGAGGCCCACCGGGCCGAATCGTGGCGCTTCTTCGCCCATGCCCCTGTCATGCCCATCGACACGCACCCACTGCCCAGCGAGCAGCCCCCGCCGATCCAAGGCGAGCGCTGGTATCACGCCATCCTGAATACCTACGGCTCTTGGATCCGCGCCGACGAGCGCGGCTTCCGCGACCACGACCACCGGTTCAGCTCGACCGGCACCTACAGAGACCTACCGCCGCCTGAGCAGCATCGGTTGTTGCGGGATTGGGTGAAGCGGAGCATGAAGCAGTCCGAAGTCAAGCTTCGCGCGGAGCATCGAGAGCTCGTCGGACGTTTGCTCCTTTCCAAGTTGCCGGAGTGCGATGCGAAGGTGCTCGCACTCGCGGTCGGCTCGGAGCATGTACATGTTCTTGTGAGGCTGCCGCGAGACGCTCGGACGGCCAAGGCGAGAATCGGCAACGCGAAGCGGTTCGTGTCCCATCAGATCAGGTCCGAGTACCCGGGCACTTTCTGGGGGAAGCGTTGCCAGCTCAAGCCGATCCGGGACTATGAGCATCACAGCCGGACATTCGGGTACATCCTGGCTCACGGCAAGGAGGGCGCGTGGGTGTGGTCGTATCGGGATGCGAAGTGGCGCCACGATTCGATCGCAACCGATCTCATCGTGGGCGTGAAGGGGCTTGAAGGGGCGTGAAGTAGCGCCACGATTCGATCGCAAGCGATCTCATCACGGCCCCGGCAACCCCGCCGCTGGCAGCGTCGCGTACGCCGCCTCGCCCCGCAGCCTTCTTGATATGTCCGCGAGGATCCGCGGGTCCTTATGCGCATCCAGGTGCGCAAACTGCATCGGCTGGTTCGCTACCCACCACGCTGTCCGCTCCGCTGGCGCGGCATTCCTGACGCCCACGATCCAGTCGCCCAGCCGGCAGTACGGCAGCACCTCGTAGCCGCATCCCGCCTCATCGAGCGCGCACAGGAACGCCGAGCCGCGCCGCATATCCACCACCCGGCTCTCCAGCGTCGGCATCGCCGCCCAGTCCGCACCCAGGTGCGGTGTCGAGATCGTCATCAGCCGCGCGATCCTCAGCCGCCGCCGGTGATCCACCCCCGGCATCGCCGCGTACCGCGCCACCAGCCCGCCCATCGACACCGCGACAACATCGACCTCGACGGTCCATTCCCCATCGGTGCTCTCAAACTCCTTCTCGACCGCGTCGAGCAGTTTCCGGCGCGCATCGTCCATCGTCCACGTCCAGCCCGGAGCCACCGCGACCACCGGCGCGCCCGGCCCCAGCACGTCTCGCACCCTCGCGGTCAGCAGCGACACGATGATCCCCGGATCGGCATACCCGCCGATCACCACCACCGGCCGCACCGGCGGCAGAGGCGACTCCTCCATCTGCTTCAGTTCCGCGCGGGCCGCGGCGACAGTCAGCGCAAACGACGGATTCGCGGGCTTATCGGCGGAGCAGCCGCAGATCGCCGCACACAGCAGCACGCCCTCGATCATCGCAGCGAGCTTGAACATCGCCAGCATTCCTCTGCGACCCTCTGCGCTCTCGGGTGCCTCTGCGTTGAATCCCCTCTCAGCCCCTGTTCACCGTCAACGCATGCACCCTCTCCACGTTCCCCGACGCGATCTTTGCGAAGCCCGAGCCCAGTTCCCCGATCGGATCGGGCGGGATGATGTCCACCTTCTTCTCGCCCAGTTTCGCCTCGCCGCGCTGCACCTTGTCCTGGAACGCGAGGCACTCGGCAAGCAACTTCTCGAGGATCTGCTCCTCCGGCACGTTGGCGACCTTCTCGCCCTGCACATAGATGATGCCGCGCCGGTCGCCCGCGAACACCGCGACATCCGCGCCCTCCGCCTCGCCCGGCCCGTTGACGATGCAGCCCATCACCGCGACCTTCAGCGGCAGATCGATCTTGGTCGCGAGTTGCTTGCGGACATCCTGCACCAGCGTGAACAGGTCCACCTGGATGCGCCCGCACGTCGGGCACGCGATCAGATCGATGCCCTTGCGCGTCCGCAAGCCCAGTACATACGCCAACTCCAGCCCGTCCTCGACCTCGAACACCGGGTCGCTCGCGTAACTGATTCGGATCGTGTCTCCGATCCCTCCAGCCAGGAGAGCCCCCAGCGCCACCGCCGAGCGGATCGTCCCGGTCTCCTTCGGCCCCGCGTGCGTCACGCCCAGGTGCAGCGGGTGGTCGAACCGCTTGCTGATCTCCGTGTACGCGTCGATCACGACCTGCGCATCCATGCTCTTGGCGCTGATCGACACATCGTAAAAATCCTGCTCGTAGAAGATGTCGAGATATTCCTCGAGTTTGGTGATCATGATCGCCAGCAGGTACCCGTTCTTGTGGTCGGAAAAGACCTGTCCGAGTTCCTTCATCCGCTTCTGCTTGTCGCGCCGCTCGATGATCGAGCCCTCGTTCACGCCGATGCGGATGGGCAGGCCCCGGGCCTTGCACGCCTGGATCACGTCGATCACCTGCGCCCGGTCGCTGATGTTGCCGGGGTTGAGCCGGATCTTGTGGACCCCCGACTCCACCGCCTCCAGCGCCCGCTGGAAGTGGAAATGCACATCCGCGACGATCGGTACCTGCACCCGCGGCAGGATCTCCTTCAGCGCCTCGGTGTCCTTCTTCTCCGGCACGGCCACGCGCACGATGTCCGCACCCGCCGCGGCGAGTTTGTTGATCTCCGCCACGCACTTGTCGATGTCGTAGGTGTAGCCCGCCGTCATCGTCTGCACGCTCACGGGCGCGGGCGTCGTCGGGTTGCCCGCGCGGTCGGGCAACCCGCCGCCGATCTTGATGATCCCGGTGCGTGCATCTCCGACCGAAATCTGGCGCGTGGGGCGGCGTGGGTGCATAGGTGGAGGATGGTAGGGGGTGACTGCGAGGAGCCCAATCTCCCCCGTCCCCGACGGGGGAG
>CAYMWG010000280.1:0-4042 GCA_964393765.1 uncultured Phycisphaeraceae bacterium | reverse complement strand
GGCAATAGGGCGGCGAGATGGCAGAACCCATCAAGACCTACTTGGACCTTGTCGCGTGGCAGAAGGCTTTCCAACTCGGATGCAAGGTTCACCGGCTCGCGGGAACACTCCCGGAGCACGAGCGTTTCGGATTGATCGCGCAACTCAGGCGAGACGCTCGTTCGCCTGCAAGTCAGATTGCGAACGGGTATGGGCGGGGAAACACGAATGACTATGTATGGTTCTTGAAGCAGGCGCGGGGATCGCTGTACGACCTGGACACGCAGTTGCGGTTTAGTCTCGAGTTTGAGTACATCGATCGTGAGCAGCACGAACAGGTCAAGTCGATGCTCGACGAATGTGAACGGGTTCTGGCTGGATTGATCCGCAGTTTGGGTGGCTAATGCCTTGGTGCCTCGTGCCTCATGGCTTCTTCACGACACACACTCTGGGCTTCCAATGAAGATCACACGCAAGTTCACAACCTCCGGCCAGGACCCTTTCGCTTCCGTGAAGTGGGTGAAACGGTCCAGCAAGATCACCAACCCGGACGGCTCGATCGTCTTCCAGATGGACGATGCCGAGGTGCCCGAGACGTGGTCGCAGTTGGCGACGGACATCATGGTGAGCAAGTACTTCCGCAAGGCGGGTGTGCCGCAGGGTGGCACTGCTCTCCCGAGCAGTGCCGACACGAACACCGGTCTGGAGACTGGTGCCACCATCACCGGCCCCGAGAAGTCGGCGCGCCAGGTGATCAACCGTCTCGCCGGGTGCTGGCGGCACTGGGGCGAGAAGCACGGGTACTTCGATGCGCCCAACGATGCCAAGGCGTTCTACGACGAACTGGTGTACATGATGGTGCATCAGATGGCCGCGCCGAACTCGCCGCAGTGGTTCAACACGGGGCTGAACTTCGCGTACGGCATCAGCGGGCCGGCGCAGGGGCACCATGTGCCGGACCCGAAGACGGGGAAGGTCTCGCTGGCGAAGGACGCGTACACGCACCCGCAGCCGCACGCCTGCTTCATTCAGAGCGTGGATGACGACCTTGTGAACGAGGGCGGGATCATGGACCTGTGGGTCCGCGAGGCGCGCCTCTTCAAGTACGGCTCGGGCACGGGGACGAACTTCTCGAAGTTGCGTGGAGAGGACGAGAAACTGTCCGGCGGCGGGCGGTCCAGCGGGCTGATGTCGTGGCTGAAGATCGGCGATCGCGCTGCGGGCGCGATCAAGAGCGGCGGCACGACGCGGCGCGCGGCGAAGATGGTCTGCCTGGACATGGACCACCCGGACATCGAGCGGTTCATCAACTGGAAGGTGCGCGAGGAGATCAAGGTCCAGGCGATGGTGGAGGGGATGAAGGCGATCGCGGACAAGAAGGGCGGGCCGAGCGACCCATGCACGATCGGCGAGACGGCCAAGCGCCTGGGGCTGAAACTCGATTACGACTTCAACGGCGAGGCGTACGCGACGGTCAGCGGGCAGAACAGCAACAACTCGGTGCGGATGAGCGACGGGTTTTTCGATGCGCTGGATTCCGAGGGCGGGGAGTGGCGGACGTTCTCGCGGACGACGGGGAAACTCGCCAAGACGTACAACGCGGGTGCTCTGTGGGAGCAGGTGGCGTACGCGGCGTGGCGCTGCGCGGACCCGGGTGTGCAGTTTGATTCAACGATCAACGCGTGGCACACCTGCCCGGGCGGCGGGAGGATCAACGCGAGCAACCCGTGCTCGGAGTACATGTTCCTCGACAACACGGCGTGCAACCTCGCGTCGCTCAACGTGCTCAAGTTCTACGAGCCGGCGACGCGCGCGTTCGATGTCGACCGCTACGAGCACGCCATCGACCTGTGGACGGTGGTGCTCGAGATCAGCGTGCTGATGGCGAGTTACCCGAGCAAGGAGGTCGCGGAACTGTCCTGGAAGTACCGCACGCTGGGGCTGGGATACGCGAACTTCGGCGCGCTGGCGATGCAGGCCGGGATCCCCTACGACAGCGAGGAGGCGCGGGCACTGTGCGCGTGCCTGACGGCGATCCTGACGGGCCGGTCTTATCGCATGAGCGCGCAGATGGCGGCGCAACTCGGCGCGTTCCCCGGGTACGAGCCCGAGCGCGAGGCGATGCTGCGGGTGATCCGGAATCATCGCCTGGCCGCTCATGGCGTGCCGCGGACGGCCGCGAACTTCGAGAACCTGCGGATCCCGCCGGTGCCGATTGACCATGAGGTGATCAACGACGGGCGGGTGAACATCGCCAACGCGGACGACCTTCTGGACCGGTCTGTGCGGGCGTGGGATGAGGCGTTGAGCCTGGGCGAGAAGTTCGGGTTCCGCAACGCGCAGGTCACGGTGATCGCGCCCACGGGGACGATCGGTCTGCTGATGGATTGTGACACGACGGGGATCGAGCCGGACTTTGCGCTGGTGAAGTTCAAGAAACTCGCCGGCGGGGGGTACTTCAAGATCGCCAACGCGTCGGTAGAGCCCGCGCTGCTGGCGCTCGGATACGCAAAGGACCAGATCCGCTCGATCATGGCGCACCTGCTCGGCACGCTGTCGCTGGAGACGCCGATGCCGGCTGATGCGCCCGGCGTGGGCGCGGCCGGCGGGATGTCCTTGCGGGTGTGGCTCAGGGCTCACGGTCTCAACGACAACGACCTCGAAAAGATCGAGGAGGCGCTGCCCAGCGTGTTCGATCTGACGTACGCGTTCAGCCTCATCGCACTGGGGGACGATGCGCTGCGGCGACTGGGGATCGATCCCGAGGAGGCGCGTGCGGACGGAGCCTTCAACCTCCTATCGAGGCTCGGCCTGAGCCGCGAGCAGATTTCGATCCTGAACGACGAGGTGTGCGGATTGGGGACCGTCGAGGGGGCAACGCACCTGAAGGCCGAACATTTGCCCGTGTTCGACTGCGCGAACAAGTGCGGAAAGTACGGCGAGCGGTACATCGCGGCCGAGGGGCACATCCGGGCCATGGCCGCGGCCCAGCCGTTCATCTCCGGCGCGATCAGCAAGACCATCAACCTGCCCAACGAGGCGAACGTCGAGGACATCAAGCGGTGCTACCGGCTGAGTTGGGAACTGGGCCTAAAGGCCAACGCGCTGTACCGCGACGGGTGCAAACTCAGCCAGCCACTGTCATCGCGCAGCGATGAGAAGGAAGAGAAGGAGGAGGCAAAGGCCGAGACGGGAAAAGTTCCGGCGGCTTCCCTCTCGGGCTCCCTCTCCCCCCCCCCAGGCAGTGCGAGGTCTGCGGCGGTGACGCCTGCGATTTCTATCCCGGCTGAGGTGGAGGTCCGCGTCGAGGTGAAGGAGGTCGTTCGCGTGCTGGAGCGGCCGATGCGCCGGCGGCTTCCCGAGACGCGGGCCTCGATCACGCACAAGTTCAACATCGCCAGCCACGAGGGGTACCTGACCGTCGGGCTCTACGAGGACGGGCAGCCCGGCGAACTGTTCATCACGATGGCGAAGGAAGGCTCGACCATTGGCGGGCTGATGGACTCGCTCGGCACGGCGGTGAGCGTGGCGCTGCAGTACGGCGTGCCGGTGGAGAGCCTGGTGCGGAAGTTCACGCACCAGCGGTTCGAGCCCGCCGGCGCGACGAGCAATCGGGATATCCCATTTGCCAAAAGCCTGGTCGATTACATCTTCCGGTGGATGGGGATGGAGTTCATCCCGGGGTACCGCGAGGAGAACTCGCCGCGCCGCGAACCCGCCGCGCCGACGCTGACAGACTCCGATGATGACGATGTGCCCGTGGGGCCGGGCGGGTTGCCCGCGCGAGTCAACAGCCGCAAGGGCACGGAGGACGCACAGCCATGGAACGAGACCGAGTGCGGAGAGGCGAATGCATCGGTGAAGTCGGAATCGCTGCTGGGCGGGCGCCTCGGCGGCTTGGATGCGATGCACGCGCACGCCAACGGCATCGCGGCGACGAACGGCTCGGAGACCGGTGGTGGGGGGGGCGGTGTCGGGACGGCGCGCCGGGTCGCATCGCGGAACTCGCCGGCCGCGGCCGGGCAGTCGTCGCTGAGCGTCGCGATGCAGAACGCGCAGGCGG
>CAYMWG010000279.1:0-4044 GCA_964393765.1 uncultured Phycisphaeraceae bacterium | reverse complement strand
CCCCTGTCCCGTCCGCCGAGATGCGGTACTGTGCCGCCTGAAACTGACTCGCGGGCAACTTCTCCCAAGCCGTCGGCACGGCAAACTCGATCCCGCCGACCACCGTGCCGGTGGCCTTCCCCGCCATCTCGTCGGCCAAGCCGGATGTCTGCTGCTGGCTCTGCTCGGCGAGTCGGGCCGCGTTCCGCCCTGCCGCGGCGGACTTCCCGGCCAGGGATTGCGGCGTCTCGGTCAGCCCGCCCAGAGGAGTGTTCCCACCGCTCGCGGATGGCGGAGGGGTTGGGTCCTCGCACCCGCCAAGGACCGTCAACGCAGCCAGCACCATGTACGTTGTTGTGGGGAAGAACTTCATCCCGGATGATACGACGCGTCTTTGGCTCTCCGCCGCTTCTTGCTTCGTTCAATATCATCCGACCATGAAGTCCGACACCACAGTCAATACGCGAGCGTGCGAGTTCCGTAGACTCCGCTTCGATACCTACGACCAGGTGTGGGCCGAAGCCCAGCGGATCGCGGGGGCGGAGCGCGGGGGCAGGCTCAGGTGCGCCGGCAACTGGACGGCGGGCCAGACATTCGGCCACCTCGCGACATGGATCGAGTACGCGCTCGACGGCTTCCCCCCAGTCTGCGCCCGGCCCTGTGGGTGAAGTTGTTCATGCGCCTTATCAAGCACAAGTTCCTGAACGTGAGCATGCGCCGCGGCGTGTTCATCCCGAGCATCCCCGGCGGCACGCTGGGCATCGAGCCAATGGAGGTGGATGAAGGACTCGCCCGGCTGGAGCTCGCGTGGTCGCGCCTGCTCGCCACCCCGCCCCCGCATCCCAGTCCTATCTTCGGGGCTCTTTTGCACGAGGATTGGATTAAGGGGAATCTCCGGCACGCGGAACTGCATTTCGGATTTCTGCATCCATGACGCAACCCGATGCGGAACAATGCTCCGTGCTGAGCATCGGCGGAGAAATGATCGAGTTGCTGCCCGAGCGAGCCGCGTACTGGCCCGCGCGCGGCACGCTGATCGCCGCGGACCTGCACCTCGGCAAGTGCGAGACGCTCCGCGCTGCCGGGCTGCCGATCCCGCCGGGCGTGGTCGGGCGCGACCTTGCTCGCCTGGCCGTGGCGGTCCAGCGCACCGGCGCGGCGCGCATACTGGTCGTCGGCGACCTCATCCACCACGGCTCGGGCCTGAGCGCGGGCCTCGTGGACCTCGTGCGGGGGTTCTTCCGGCGCGAACTCGCCCATGTTTCCGTCCACCTCGTCCCCGGCAACCACGACCGGCAACTCGAGTTCCTGGCGCATGAGTGGGGAGTGTTCATTCTGGGGAAGGAATTGCTCGAGCCGCCCTTCGGCTTTGCGCACGACCCGGGGCATGGCCTCGTACCAGGCGCGGCGGTCACATGGTTTGGGCACGTCCACCCGCTGTGTCGCGTCGGGACGCGTGCCAGCGCTGTCAGCGTGCCGTGCTTTGTGATCGACCGGGATCACGTGCTGCTCCCCGCGTTCAGCCAGTTCACGGCTGGCATCGCGGTCCCGCTTGCGCCGACTGCCCGGGCATACGCCATCGCCGAGGGCGAGGTCCTCGCCGTGCCTGCCCTGCGCGGCGGGCGGGGCTGCATGGTCAGTTGCTTAGGCGACCGACCCGGCTAGACTTCCAGCCCATCGGCCCTCATGGTCGGTTGGTCTTTGTCAGGAGATTCGAGTGGTTCGCATTCGCATGAAGCGCATGGGTCGTCCGCACCGTCCGTTCTATCGCATCAGCGCGATCGAGAAGACCGTTCGTCGCGACGGCAAGGTCCTTGAGAACCTCGGGACCTACGACCCGATGGCCCCCGATGAGGCCAAGCAGATCACGCTCAACGATGAGCGGATCAAGCACTGGCTGGGCCTGGGTGCCAAGCCCTCCGACAGCATCATGGACCTTTTGGTCAAGCGGAACATCGTGGATGGAACGGAGTGGAAGGCCCACCGGGCCGACCAGGCCGCGCGCCGCAAGGTCCGCGCTGAGCAGTCTGCGGTGGCCGCGGTCGCGGCAGCCGCCGCGGGCGCGAAGAAGAAGGCCGCCGGCAAGAAGTAAGCCGTCGCGTGTCGATCCGTACTCAACAGCGCCCCGTGCATCCCCGCACGGGGCGTTTTCATTTCCGCTTCTTGAACTTCCCCTTCGGCCCCGCGGTGTGCGTCGAGCCCTTGCCGCGGAACTGCGGTATGCCGCTCAGGCCGGGCATCATTTCCTCCATGCCGCCCTTGCCCAGGTCCTTCACCGCCTGCACGCGCGACTTCGCGCCCATCGACGACATCTGCTTGGCCAGCGTGCTCACGGTCTGGAACTGCTTGGCGAGTTGCCCGACCTCCTGCTGCGTCGCGCCCGAGCCGGTGGCGATCCGCCGCCGGCGCGGGTTGTCGAGCGTGCTTGGCCGCTTCCGCTCCCTGGGGGTCATCGAGCAGACCATCGCCTCGACCTTGTCGAGTTGCTTGTCCTCGATGTGGACATCCTTGAGCGCCGAGCCCACGCCCGGCAGCATCCCCAAGAGGTGCTTGAGCGGGCCCATCCGTCGCAGCGTCCGCAACTGCGCCAGAAAGTCGTCCATCGTCATCTCGCCCTTGGCCATCTTCTCCTGGAGTTCCGCGGCCTCGGCATCCGACACCTGCTCGCGCGCCTTCTCGACCAGCGACACCACATCGCCCATTCCGAGGATGCGCCCGGCGATGCGCTCGGCGTGGAAGGGCTCAAGGGCATCGAGTTTCTCGCCCACGCCGATGAAGCGGATGGGCGCGCCGGTGACGTGCTTCACGCTGATGGCCGCGCCGCCGCGAGTGTCGGAATCGAACTTGGTCAGGATGACGCCATCGACTTCCAGTCGCTCGTGGAAGACCTTGGCGGAGTTCACGGCGTCCTGGCCCGTCATCGCATCGACAACGAGGAAGACCTGGTGCGGATTGAGAGCCTTGTTGATCTGGTTCAACTCGCCCATGAGCGAGTCGTTGATGTGCAGGCGGCCCGCGGTGTCGAGGATCACCGTGTCGACGCCGAGTTTCCGCGCGTGCTCGACCGCGCGCCGGCACACCTGCACCGCGATTCCCACGGCCTTGCCGTACTCGGCGACCTTGTCGGGCTCGGAGTAGAAGTGAACCTGCGCGCCGCCCGGCAGGTCGCGGTTCACGGACTCGGCAACGATCCCGAGTTGCTCGACCGCCGCGGGACGCTGCAGGTCCGCCGCGGCGAGCAGCACGCTCCTCCCGCGCTTCTTCAGAAACCCTGCGAGTTTGCCGCAGGTGGTGGTTTTGCCGGAGCCCTGGAGGCCGCACATCATCACGATCGTGGGGCCGGGCGAGACGCGGAGGATGGGGTCGGGTACCTCGTCGCTCCGCGACGGGTCTTGCCCGAACTCTCCGCCGCGGAGCGGAGGGTTACCCAGATCACCACCCAGGAACTCCACCAGCCGGTCATGCACGATGCCGATCATCTCCTGGCCTGGCTCGAGGCTCTTGTTGACATCGCGTCCGAGCGCATCCTCGAGCACTTTGGCGCAGAACTCATCGACGACCTGATGATGAACATCGGCTTCGAGCAGCGATGTGCGGACCTCCTCCATCGCCTCGCGGACGTTGGCCTCGGAGATCGCGCCCTTGCCGCTGAGTTTGCGGAAGACACTGGAAAAGCCGTCGGAGAGTCGTTCAAACATGAGGGATGGGACCAGGGAAGAGTGATCGAGGGGCTAAGCCGCGGGCCAGAGGGCAAGCGTAGGGGCAAAGGCGGCGCGCCGCGCCGTCGGCTTTGGAGCAAGACTCACTACACTCACTTCATGGAGACCTTCCGTCTGGTCTGCCGCGACGCTCGCGGCGAGTGGTACATGCACGACGAGCAGAGCGCGACCGCTCTGGCCGCGTATGAGTCCGCGTCCGCGGGTGGGCGTTCGCCGCATGTCATCGTGCCCGACCGACTCGGGCGAACCGCGACGAACGCGGTCGTGCAGCGCTGGAAGCAGGGAGGCGCAGAAATGGGTGACTGCCTCCACTGCGGTTACGCGCTCGACGGCCTTGTCCGCGCGG
>CAYMWG010000278.1:0-4076 GCA_964393765.1 uncultured Phycisphaeraceae bacterium | reverse complement strand
AGTGGACCAGCCGCAAGATGTACACCGATGAGTTCGATGCTCTCTGGTTCAAGCAAGCCGAACACCACGCTCTTGCAGATGATGCTCGCGATGCAATCCGCAAGTCCATCTTTAGCCAGCGCCCTCTCAAGAGCCAGAAGAATCTGATCGGCCGATGCTCACTCATCCCGACCGAGCCGCGGGCACCGATCGCGCACCGACTATACCAGCGGTTCCGTGTGCTGCAGACGGTAAACAACCTGCAAGTGGTGCCGCCGGATGGTTCACCGAAGGCACTTAAGTCGGACGAACGCGCGACGCTGCTGGCACTCCTGCTGGAAAGAGGCGACCTGACCTTTGACAAGGCACGCAAGGCGCTCAAACTGCCACGCGGGACGGTGTTCAATCTCGAAAGCGGTGAAGAGAAGCGGATCGTCGGCCATCGGACCGATGCCAAACTGCGCGACGTATTTCTCAAACACTTCGATGCCTTTTCACCCGCAGATCAGGATCGAATGGTGGAGGACCTGCGATCCTTCCGACTGCCCGAAGCACTGGAACGACGCGGACGCAAACGGTGGAACCTCTCCGCGTTCGATCCTCTGGCATTCTCCAATATCACACTTGAAGAGGGCTACGCCCCGCTCAGCCTCGCCGCCATCGAGCGACTCCTGCCCGACCTTGAGCGTGGCGTGCCGTACGGCACCGCCCGCCGAGCAGCGTTCCCCGAATCCTTCGCCACCCAGGAACCCGTTGCCGAGTTGCCGCCGGTTCTCGAAGCGGTGAGCGATCTGCGGAACCCGGCAGTCACTCGCTCACTCACCGAGATTCGCAAACTGGTCAATGAGGCGGTGCGGCGGTTCGGCAAGCCTCACACCATCCGCGTCGAACTTGCGCGCGAACTCAAGAACCCCCGCGGCGTGCGCGAGCGCATCACCCGCCAGATGCGGGACCGTGAGAAGGAACGGTCGATCGTCGCTGCTCGCATCATCAAAGAGGCCGGCATCGCAATTCCCCGCCGGGACGACATCGAGCGCGTCCTGCTCGCCGAAGAGTGCGGCTGGCACTGCCCGTACACAAACAAGTCTTTCGGCATGGCCGAGTTGCTCGGGCCGACGCCCCAGTACGATGTCGAACACATCTGGCCGCGATCTCGTTCACTGGACGACTCGTTCCTCAACAAGACGCTCTGCTACCACGACGAGAACCGTTCCCGCAAGCGCGGCCGCACGCCCTTTGAGGCCTACGGCGGCAATGCCGAACTCTGGTCCGACATGATGCGCCGGGTCGAGCGTTTCAAAGGCGACCCGTACGCCCGACTCGAGAAACTCCGGCGCTTCAAGGCCGATCAGATCGACACCGATTTTAGCAATCGCCATCTCTCCGACACCCGCTACATCGGCCGCGCTGCGGCGGACTATCTTGGCCTGCTCTATGGCGGACGCGATGACGCCACCGGCACCAAGCGCGTCCAGGTCTGCACCGGTGGGCTGACCGCCTGGCTCCGCACCGGCTGGGGAGTGTCGGACCTGCTTGGGGAAGATGGCGAGAAGAACCGCGCCGACCATCGGCACCACGCCGTTGATGCTGTGGTCGTGGCCCTGTCGGACACTCGATCCGTGCAGTTACTTTCGTCGGCCGCGGCGGTGGCGGACCACCGCTGGGCACGTCGGGCCTTCGACCATGTCGATGAGCCCTGGCCCGGATTCCGAGACGAAGTGGCCAAAGCCATCGACGGAATCGTGGTGTCGCATCGCCAGAGTCGCAAGGTGAGCGGTCCCCTCCACGATCAGACGATTTACAGCCCCCCGATCGACGGCAAGCCCCGCGTCCGCAAGGAACTTCACAAACTCTCCGTCTCAGAGATCCGTGACGGCAAGATCGTGGACAAACGCGCGCTCAAGGCGATCCGCGACAAGTTGGAGGCAGCGGGCAAGTCCGTGCCTACGCCAAGAGACATTCAGCAACTCTTCGGGCTTGAAGAGAACCTCCCGGAAGTTCGCGGCCATGACGGGCAAATGGTGAAACTCCGCAAGGTGCGAGTGCTCGCCGACCCTGGCCAGACCTGCATCGGCAAGCCGGGCTTTGAGCGCCATATCAACACCGCGAGCAACCACCACACGGTGATCTTCGCGGAACTGGACGCGGCGGGCAAGGACAAGAAGTGGCTCGACGAGCCCGTCCCGCTTCTGGAGGCGTATCGGCGGCAGGCCGCGAATGAGCGCATTGTGCGCCGAGAACTCGGTGCGGATAAGCGATTTGTTCTGTCGCTCGCACCCGGTGAGTATCTGGAAATGGACACGCCAGGCGATGCCACGAAGCGGGCCGTATACCGCGTCTGCTCAATCTCGGAAGGGGACATGGAACTCCGGCTTCACCACGATGCCCGTACCGCCGATGAGGTCAAGAAGGCGAAGGCCCGCGTGCGTGTCTCCGCTGACAGGCTCCGCAAACTCCGCGCCAAAAAGATACTCGTGACCTATCTCGGGGAACTCAGGAATGCCGGGGGCTGAAAGGGTGCTCGACTTCTCGCTGGGGCAGGCCCACCTGTCCATGCGGTACGAGCAACTTATCGTCAAGCGCGACGGCGCCCCCGACGCCTCAATCCCCATGGCCGAGACCGCCGTCGTTGTCCTCGCCTCGCGCGAGGTCACCTGCACGCTCGCCGTCCTCGACGGCCTCATGCGCCACGGCGCGGCCATCGTCGTCTGCGACTGGTCCATGCTCCCCACCGGCATGATGCTCCCCCTCGCCGCGAACACCCTCCAGACCCAGCGCATCATCGCCCAGACCAATGCGCCCGCCCCTCTCCGCAAGCGCCTCTGGCAGCAGGTGGTGCAACGGAAGGTCCGCGCGCAGGCGGAGATGCTTGAAACGCTCCACCAGGACGATGGCGGCCTGAACGCTCTTGCCGAGCGCGTCCGGTCGGGCGACCCGACCAACATTGAGGCCACCGCAGCCCAGCGCTACTGGCAATGCCTCTTCCGCGACCCCGACTTCCGGCGGCGGCGCGAGGCCCAGGACCAGAACCGCCTGCTCAACTACGGCTACGCGGTGCTGCGAGCGACCGTTGCGCGGGCGCTCTGCGCTTCGGGCCTTCACCCGTCCGTCGGCCTCCACCATCACGGGCGCACCAACGCCTTCTGCCTCGCCGACGACCTCATGGAGCCGTACCGCCCGATGATCGATGGGGAAGTGTTTGCGATCGTCGCCCAGCGCGGCAAGGACACCCCGGTCGATGGTCCTGCCAAATCCGCCCTCGTCGGAATCATGCACCGCCGTCTCCGGCACGCCGGCGAGAGCCGAAGCGTCATGGAGTGGATCGGCCGATCCGCCGCGTCGCTCGCCCGGCACATCTGCCGCGAGCCGACCACCGAGAAGCGCATCTTCTTCCCGGAGTCGATGGTGCCGCCATGACCCCCCGCAAACCCCGCAAGCGCCGGAAACCCAAGGAGGACGCCCGCGATCTCTCGGCGTACCGATCCATGTGGCTGTTTGCAATGTTCGACCTGCCGGTGACAACCAAGGAACTGCGCAAGCGGTACACCCGCTTCCGCAAGGCGCTGCTCACCCAGGGCTTCACGATGATGCAGTTCTCGGTGTACGCGCGCCATTGTGCGAGCGAAGAATCCGCCGCGGCGATCCGTCAGGGCGTTCGATCCGTATTGCCTGACGACGGACAGATCAGGCTGCTCGGCGTGACCGACCGGCAGTTTGGAAAGATGGAGGTGTTCTTTGGAAAAAGCCGTAGCCCGAGCGAAGAACCGCCCACGCAGTTCATGCTTTTCTGAGATGTCATCCGCCCGTAAGTCCATGCTGTTGATGGAGTTGCGGGCGAGATAGTGTACTAGAACGGCCCTTCGCGGCAAACCACGGCTGCCGCGTGGGACGGGCGCGTCGAGGCCGAAGTGTACTAGAACGGCCCTTCGCGGCAAACCACGGCGCCGAACGCCGCGGGCTCACGTTCCGGGAGAGTGTACTAGAACGGCCCTTCGCGGCAAACCACGGCGTAGGCGAACCAAGTGCCTTTCGTGTACAGAGTGTACTAGAACGGCCCTTCGCGGCAAACCACGGCGCCGACGAGCATGTCCCGAAAT
>CAYMWG010000277.1:0-4097 GCA_964393765.1 uncultured Phycisphaeraceae bacterium | reverse complement strand
CCCGAGCACCCCCGCATCGCCCAGGTCATCCAGTCGGTCGATGCGCCCGCGGGCGGCACCTCGACCGCGTTCCTGGGCGTCGTGGGCGCGCTCCGCGCTCAGCCGGGGTTGAGCGTGCGGGCCTTTTCCACGCCGCCCCCCGCCGGCGACCCGCACTGGGGCGCGATCGAGCGCGACCGGCGCGACGTTGGTGACGCATCCTGGACGCTGCCCGCGGGCGTCGGACGTTTCTTCCGCACAGGCGAGCTCGGGCGGGCTGTCGGCGCGGCGGTCGTCGCCGGGGAGATTGACCTGCTGCACCTGCACGGACTGTGGTGCCCCGACCTCGTCCACTCAGCGCGAGTCGCGCGCCGTGCGAGCGTGCCGGTTGTCTGGCAGCCGCACGGAATGCTCGTCGCGGCCGCGATCCGGCAGAAGCGCCTCAAGAAAGAAGTCTTCCTCGCCGCGGGACTCAGGCGGGCGCTGCGCGATGCGCGGGCGATCATCTATTGCACACGCGAGGAGCAGGAGCAGTCGCGCCCGCCGCGCGGTGTGCGCCCGGAGCGCACGCACGTCGTGCCATTGCCGCTCGATGCGCCACTCGGGCTGGCCCCGCGCGCTCAGATGCAGGCCGACGCCCGCGCTCGGTTTGCCATCCCCCCGCAGGCAAGGGCGGTCGTGTTCATGGGTCGCCTGCATCCTGTCAAGCGTGTCGAGTTGGCGATGCAGGCGATCGCCCAAAGTTCCGCCGCTCTTCCGGATTTGCATCTGCTGCTGATCGGCGATGGGGACGCCGGATATGTGGGCACGCTCCGGGCGCTGGCCGGGCAACTCGGGATCGCGGGGCGGGTGCATTTCGCCGGGTTTGTCCAGGGCGCGGACAAGTGGGCCGCTCTGGCCGCGGGAGATGTCCTGACGCTCAACTCCAAGCACGAGAACTTTGGATTCGTGGCCGTTGAGGCGTTGTGCGTGGGCACGCTGCCGGTGATGACGAGCAACCTCGCCCTCGCGCCGGAACTGGCGGCGGTCGATGGGGGCGTTTCCTGCGAGCCGACCGCGACGGCGCTTGGCAAGGCGTTCGTTCGGGCGATCGGCCACCCGGACCGGGAGGGAATGGTCGCGCGCGGGCAAGCATGGGTGTCGGAGCACCTGTCAACGGGGGCGGTAGGCCGGAGCCTCGAACGCCTTTACCGCGCGGTCCTTGCGCGGCGGTGAATGTGGCGCTTCGCCAGACAAAGCGGGGCGGTCGGAGCCCCGACGTTGTGTTCCGGGCTTGGGGTCGATATCGTCCGGGCCTGTGAAGTCACGTCCGTACACGCCTCATCCTGCACTTGGCTCCTTCTCGCCGGTCGCGACCGTGCCCGGCGACGCGCGCCGCTTGCGGAACGCCAGCGCCCTGGCGCTCGCGGTAACGGCCATTCTTTGGGCTTGCGGCGGCCCTGCATCGTCCCAGCCGCTGGAGCCTGTCAAGCCGGCCTCGACCCCGGCCCGCGACCCGCTGGCACGGCCGCCCGCCGCTCCAGCCGGAGCGGGCATCGACGATGAGTCGATCGTGCCGTATCAGGACCGCCCGATCCGCGAGATCCGGCTGGAGGGTGTTCCTGCCGATGAGCAGCAACTGGTGCGGAACCAGATCCGCTCGCGCGCGGGCTCGCCGCTTTCGGCCGACTCGGTGCGCGAGGACGTGCAGAGGCTCAACCGGCTGGGCCGGTTCAGGCGCATCCTGGCCAAGGCGCAGGCGTACGACGACGGCTCGATCGCACTGATCTACGAGTTCGTCCGCACGCCGATCATCCGCGATGTCGCGGCGTCGGGCAACCGGCAGGTGAGCGACCAGGACATCGCCTCGGTCATCTCGCTCCTCAAGGACACGCCGGTCGACGAGTTCCAACTCGGCAACGCCAAGGCGCGGATCCTCAAGTTGTACCGCGACAAGGGGTACTTCACGGCGGACGTCACGATCGACCAGAAGGAACTCGAGGTGGGCACGGTGCTCTTCAAGATCACCGAGGGCGAGCGGCTGCGGGTGAAGGACATCCGCTTCGACGGGGCCGCATCGTTCTCCGAGAAGGAACTGATGCCGGCGATCAAGACCCGCACGGCGGGCGTGTTCGCCTCCGGCCCGGTCGATCCCGAAGTCCTCGATCAGGATGTCGCGGGGATCATCGCGTTCTACAAGGACCGCGGTTACCTGGACGTGCAGGCTGATCGGCAACTCATCTTTGCGCCGACGGGGCGCGAGGCGATCGTCAAGTTCATCGTGCGCGAGGGCCAGGTCTACACGCTCAGGTCGGTGAAGGTCGAGTCGGCCACGCCTGGGGCGAAGCCGGGCGAGCGGGTGCCGTTGGCCGTCTTCTCCGCCAATCAGATCGCGGGACTGCTGACGATCAAGGCCGGCGACGCCTACAGCGTCGACAAACTCCGCAACTCGATGGACGAACTGGAGAACGCCTATACGCGGATGGGGTACGTCGATATCCGGATCGACCGGCTGGAGAAGCGCGACCCCGACAAGCCGGAGGTCGACCTGTTCCTCCGTGTCCGCGAGGGCGAGCGGGCGATGACGGGCCTCGTGAAGATCAGCGGCAACGATGTCACGCAGAAGAAGATCATCGCGCGCGAACTGCGCGAACAGGTCCCGGACCGCCCGCTGAACCTCACCTTCCGGCGCACGATCGGCGAGCGCAAGATTCTCGATTCAGAGCAGCGCCTCTCTGACCTCCGGCTCTTCGAGCCGCAGTCGGTCAAGGTCACCGTCCAGCCCGAGGACCCGATCAACCCCGGCTACCGCGATCTTCTGGTTGAGGTAAAGGAGACCAACACGGGCTCGCTCTCGTTCGGCGCGGCGGTTACCTCCGATGCCGGCGTGGTCGGCACGCTCGGCCTGACGCAGCGGAACTTCGACCTGTTCGATGTTCCCGATTCCGCCGGCGAACTCTTCACCGGGCAGGCGTTCCGCGGGGCCGGTCAGACGTTCGACATCCAACTCAAGCCCGGCACGGAGACGCAGACCTACCAGATCTCGGTCTCGGACCCGCACCTGTTCGACTCGGAGTACGGCGGCTCCGCTTCGGCATACTTCCGCTCGCGCGAGTACGACGACTACGACGAGGAGCGGCTGGGCACGCGCCTCGGCATTGGAAGGCGCCTCGGCGAGCGATGGAACGCGAGCGTGTTCATGCGTTACGAGAACGTCGATGTCTCGAACGTGAGCGATGACTCGATCCAGGACCTGTTCGATGTCGAGGGCAAGAGCGCCATCTCCGGTCTGGGCTTCCGGCTCGTGCGGTCCACGGTCGATAGCCGCTTCCGGCCCAGCCGCGGCACGCGGTTCGAGGCCGAGATCGAGCGGGTCGGCGCGATCGGCGGCGACTACGAGTTCACCAAACTCTCCGCCGAGCACCAGGTGTTCCTGACGGTGGCCGAGGATTTCCTGGGCTACAAGACCGTGCTGCAACTCAAACTCGCGACGGGGTACATCCCCGAGGGGACCGACGAGACACCGATCTTCGAGCGGTACTTCCTCGGCGGGCGTTCGTTCCGCGGCTTTGATTTCCGCACGATCTCGCCCAAGGGCTTCAACCAGGCGGGCGACCTGACCAACGACCCGGCGGGCGGGACATTCAGTTTCTTCGCGGGCGCGGAGATCGAGCGGCCCGTGTTCAAGGAACTCGTCTCGGTTGCGGCGTTCATCGACACGGGCACCGTGACCGACGGCCTTGGCTTTGACGAGTACCGCGTGTCGGCGGGCTTTGGCCTGCGGCTCTATGTGCCCGCTCTGACGCCGGTGCCCTTCGCCTTTGACTTCGGCTTCCCCATCATCAAGCACTTCGGGGATCAGGAGAAGGTGTTCTCGTTTAGTTTCGATATCCCGTTCTGAGCGGGAGGGAGCAGAAGCGAACGAAGATCGAGGCTCGGGCGCAAGCCCGGGCTTTCTTCCTGGCCTTCTTCGCACGCGCACGCACCCTCTCCCCCCGTTTCGGAACAATCTGCACTTTATTCGTTCAGTTTCCTTACACGGACCCATCGAGCCACGACTAGACGAGGTGAGCGCTCGGTGCTACGACGCTTGTCGTGTCGGCAACCGATCGTCGGCTTCCCCCGAAAGGAGTTGCAGA
>CAYMWG010000276.1:0-4113 GCA_964393765.1 uncultured Phycisphaeraceae bacterium | reverse complement strand
AACTGCCTGGGAGCGCTGACGCGGCACCTGACGTTCATCTCCGAAGTCCGGTTCATGGTGACCAAGGCGGGGGTGCTTCTGGGTGTGCTTTTGCTGGCGCATGTGCTCTTGATCGTCGGCATGGCCAAGAGGGGTGCCACCAGTCAAGCCACCGCTCTGGAGAGCGGTGCCACCAAGAGCAGTGCTACCGAGAGTGGCACCACCCGGAACAAGCCCGGTTTTACGTTGATCGAGATGCTCGTGGTGATCGCGGTCATCGGTACTCTTGTTGGGCTGACCATCGTCGGACTTTCAGGGGCCAGAGGGCACGCCCGTCGCGCCAAGACACTCGCGCTGCTCCAGCAGCACGGCGGCATCCTCGCGGTCTATGCGACAGACTGGCAGGATTATTTCCCGGCCTTTGTGGATGCGGCGAATCCGCCGTACATATTCGACGCGGTTGGCGAAACGATCGAGATGCCCGTCTATTTTGCTGCGAACGGTGCTTGGTTCTGGGCGTTGAAGGACAGGTACTACGACGGCCAGTCCCTCGAGGTATTCCGCGACGCGGAGGACATCGGAAACCTGCCGGGAGGGCGCGGCACTTTCGACATGTCCTGCACGCTTTTCGCAGCGCCCGAGTTCTGGGCGCCCGAAACACGCGTGGTCGGCATCTCACAGGTGCGAGGCGTGCACCACGCCGATGTGATGTTTCCGTCCCAGAAGACGACTTTGGTATCGCAGTTTCAACTGCTCAACGCAACTGCACCGGGAGACCTGCTTGCGAATCCCGCTTCGTTGACGGTGGGCATCCCAACGCTCGCTGCGGACGGTCATGCAGAGGGAGTGTCCGCGCGACAGTTCATCCCCGGCGTTCAGATGGCGGACGCGGTATACGACACACCCGGGATCACGATGCACTGGCAGGATGTGTTCGTTGGTCTGCACACCTACAAGGGTGTCCGGGGCAGGGACTGGAAGTAGGCGGAACCTACACCTCCACCGACTGCCCGAACACGGGCAACTCGCAGATCAGCCCGAGTTGGTTGTTGAGGATGCCCGCGAGCGCGGCGCGCGGGCCGTCCTCGCCGTGCGTCAGGTACACATGCGGGCCGGAGCGTGCTACGGGCGCAGTCCACTTCACAAGGTCGCTCTGCCCCGCGTGGGCACTGAAGCCGCCTAGCGTGTGGACTGCGGCCTTGACCGCGATGCTCTCGCCAAAGATCTTCACATGCTTTGCCCCGTCCACCAACTCGCGCCCCAGCGTGCCGAGGGCCTGGTAGCCGACGAACACGACGTGATTTGTGGGTGTCCACAGCCCGTGACGCAGATGGTGCAGTATGCGTCCGCCCGTACACATGCCCGATCCGGCGATGATGATGGTCCCGTCGCGGAGTCCGTTGAGCCGCTGCGATTGCTGCGGAGTGTTCGAGAATCGAAGCCCCGGAAAATCCAGCGGCTCCTCACCGGCCCGCCGCAGGGCCTTGGTCTCCTCGTCGTAAAGCCCCGGGTAGCGCTCGTACAACTCGCTCGCCGCGATGGCCATGGGGCTGTCGACATAGATGCTCAGGTCCTTGGTCCGACCGGCACGCGCGGCCTGCCCCAGGTGGTACACAATGTCCTGCGTCCGCCCGATCGAGAACGCCGGGACCAGCACCTTCCCGTCGCTCGCTCGCGCCGCATCAAGAATGAGCATGAGTTCATCGAGCGTCTGGCTGAGCGGGCGGTGGTCGCGGTCGCCGTAGGTCGATTCGAGCACGAGGACATCCGCTTGGGCAAACGGCACCGGGTCGCGCAGGATGGGCGAGCCCGGCACGCCGATGTCGCCTGAAAAAACAACCGTCCGCACCTTGGAATCCGGCTGGTCGCGGACCAACATCTCGATCGATGCCGAGCCGAGGATGTGCCCGGCATCCACGAAGCGCACCGCGATCCCGGGAGCAATCTCTCGCGGCGTGTCATACTCAACTGGCGAGAAGAGGCGCAGCACGTCCGCGGCCTCCTTCACCGTATAGAGCGGGCGCACCGGCTGCCGCCCCTCGCGGAGCCGGTGGCGCGACTGCTTTTCCGCATCGGCCTCCTGCAGCGCGGCGGAATCACGCAGGATGATCCCCGTCAACTCGATGGTCGCAGGCGTCGCGAAGATCGGCCCCGAGTATCCGGCGCGGATGAGCAGGGGCAGGCGGCCGCAATGGTCCAGGTGTGCGTGGGTCAGAACCACAGCGCTGAGCTCGCCCGCGTCGATCGGGGGCAGTTCCTCGTTCCTCGCTCGCGAGGAACGGTCGCCCTGGAAGAGGCCGAAATCGACAAGCACACGCGAGCGGGCCGACTCGAGCAGGTAGCACGACCCCGTCACCTCACCGGCAGCCCCAAAGAACGTCAGTCGAGCCATACTGGCGACCCCCTTGTAGATGAATGGCCAAGCGTTGGCCGCGGGCAGTGTAAGCGGCAGTTTGGGCGGCGGGGCGCGGCGCGAGTCGAACACTTGCGCTGCTGCGCGCGTAACCTGTCAGTGAGGCCTGTGTGCGCCGCGGAGTGAAGGATGACTCATGTCGGTCAAGGGAAGCGGACGGCCACACACGGCACTCCTGCTGCGCGAGTGCCGACTGGCATGGCTGGCCTTCCCGCGGTGACGAAACTGCGCCTCGCCGCCAAGGCCGCGCGGTCGAGCCTGCGCCGGTATCCGCGCCACCTGTGGGAGTCCTTCGGACCTCAGTCGGCCGAGTCATCGGGCGCGGATGAGGGACCACTGGCGCAGTTCGGCACGGGCCGCGTCTCAGCGGTTTGGATCGGGCACGCAACGGTCCTTCTGAGCATCGAGGGGACGGACGGTCGCCACACGACCATTTTGACAGACCCGGTGTTCTCTGACCGGATCGGCCTGTCGGTCGGTCAGACCACCTTCGGGCTTCGACGGCTGGCACAGCCCGCGGTCGATCTGGCGAAGTTGCCACCCATCGACCTGGTGCTGCTCTCGCACGCGCACTTTGACCACCTGGACCGACCGACGCTCCGTCGTCTGGCGGCGGGGCCGGGGAGGAACGCCGCGGTCATCACCGCGTCCCGCACGCAGCGCCTTGTTCCCTCGGGCTTCGCGTCCGTCCACGAACTGCCGTGGGACCGTTCGCTCCAGATCGGCCCGCTGCGGATCGACGCGATGCGGCCAGCGCACTGGGGAGCGCGAACGGCGGTGGATCGGCGGCGCGGGTTCAACTCGTATGTCATCACCAGCGGCGATCGTCGCGTGCTGTTCGCGGGGGACACTGCCGCGACGGATGCGTTCGAGCGCATCGGGCCGATGGACCTGTCGGTGTTCGGGGTGGGCGCGTACGAACCGTGGGAGCACGCGCACGCGACGCCGGAGCAGGTGTGGAAGATGTTCCGGAGTTTGCGCGGCGATAACGGGAAGTTGCTACCGATGCACCACTCGACATTCGACCTTGGGGAGGAGCGCCCGGGCGAACCGCTCAAGCGCCTTGAGGCGGCGGCTGGCGCAGACTGGCACAGCGTCGTGTGCCGGGGCATCGGCGGGAGTTATGACCTGACGTGAAGCGCCCTCCGCAACGAATCGGGGCGGCCCGCTCTCACCAATCGCAATGGCGATAGTCCGACCACGTCCGCGGACGGTGGGAATACTCGTGGTAATAGACGTGCGAATGGCCGCGGGAATAGCCGTGGGAGTGCCCGCCCCCATAGGAATATCGGCGATCGTTCTGGTCGCCGATCACCCCGCCGCCCAGCGCACCGCCGACAGCGCCGACAGCGGCCCCCGTCCCCGCTGAGCCAAAGAAACTGCCGATGACGGCCCCGGCACCCGCGCCCAGAGCGGCGCCCGAGAGCGTGCCCTCGGCGGCGTTGTTGCAGCCCGAAAGGCAGCCGGCGAACAGAACCGCGGAAACCGCCAGCACACGCCCGCGGAGCGTTGAGGGCACGAGTTGGTTGGGGATCCGCATGATCCTAATTCTACAACTACGAACCGCCTTGGTGGCAAGTTTGACCTCGGTTGAACCGGACTTATCCCCAATCAACAGGGTTTGAATTTGACATTCTGGAAGAGTTCGGTTGTAGTCGTTTTGTCGGGCTGGCCCTTGTCGGGCTGGCCCTTGTCGGGCTGGCCCTTGTCGGGCTGGCCCT
>CAYMWG010000275.1:0-4114 GCA_964393765.1 uncultured Phycisphaeraceae bacterium | reverse complement strand
ATGAAGGAACTGCGGACCCAGCACGCGGGCGAGCCGTACCGAACGTTCTTTGCGTTTGATCCCCGCCGGTGCGCCATCCTGATCATCGGCGGAAACAAGGCGGGCAACCAGAGGTTCTACGAGAGGTTCATCCCCCTTGCTGACAAACTGTATGAAGTGCATCTTGCACAACTCCGGCAAGAGGGGCTCATCTGACGGAGACACGAAATGGCGAAGAAGTGGAATGAACTCAAGAGCAAGATGAGCCCCGCGGCACGCGTGCGCGTGGAGGCGCGCGTCAAAGCCACTCTCCAGGCGATGCCTCTGGCGGAGATCCGCAAGGCGATCGGGTTGACGCAGGCGGAACTCGCGGGCACGCTGGAGGTTGGCCAGGGCAGCGTGTCCAAGATCGAGAACGCCGCGGACATGTACCTCACGACGCTGCGCCGGTATGTCGAGGCGATGGGCGGCGAGTTGCACCTGACGGCCCGCTTCCCCGACGGACGGCAGATCGAGATAGACCGCCTGACCGATGCCGCATGAAGCGAGGACTCGCAGCGCGCGTCAGAGCCCGGAGCGCGAGCGATGGGTTGCGCGGGCGCACGGCTTCTCCCGCGCTCCGTGTCGCGCGCAGGCCCAACCTATACTCACCGCTACCCACGCCCGAGCACCCGCGAGGACCAGCCATGAGCATCGCCGGCGGCCCCAGCCTCGACAAGATCAACGACTCCAACGTCCACGGCAACCGCAACTATTGGTCGCACTACGACTGGCCCGAGGCGGGCGACGAGTGGTCCAAGCCCTGGGGCGGCTCCGAGTCGCTCTGGTTCGGCGGTTTGCTGCCGCGACTGCACGGCTTCCTGCCCGCAGCGCACATCCTGGAGATCGCGCCCGGCTTTGGGCGCGTAACCAACTACCTGCGCCGCCACTGCCAGAAGTTGACGATCGTGGATCTGGTTGAGAAGTGCGTGGATGCCTGCCGCGAGCGGTTCAGGGACGACAAACACATCACCTATGTAGTGAACGACGGGCGCTCGCTGGAGGCGGTGGCGGACAACTCGGTCGACCTGGCGATCTCGTGGGACTCGCTGGTGCATGTCGAGCACGAGACGGTGCGCGAGTACCTGCGCCAACTCAGGCACAAACTCCGGCCCGGCGCGATCGGGTTCATCCACCACTCAAACCTGGGTGTACACGCCGCGGACCTCAAGGGCGATGAGGGGCCGCACATCCTCGGCGGGCGCCGCCCGAGCATGACGGCGGAGAAGTTCCGCAACGACTGCAAGGAGTTCGGCCTGCGCTGCCTGAGCCAGGAGATCGTGCCATGGACGGGCGCGGGCCTGTGGCTCGACAGTTTCTCGCTGTTCATGCGGGACGAGGCGAACCCCGGGCTGGACCCGATCGTCGAGTTCCGGCACGACTGGGGCGCGGAGGTGGCCAACGCGGCCCGCATCGCCCGGCTGTATCGAAGGCCGGATGAGGTGGGTTAGGCGGTGGCGCAACCCTGGCCCTTCGGTCCGTCGCTCTCTCCATGAACGCCTGGGCCCGCGCCCAAGCCTCTACTCTTGCCCGTGCTGACGCTCACCGTCATCCAGGGGCCCGACAAGGGCAAGTCTTTCGCCCTCCCCCTCAACGAGCCGCAACTCATCGGCCGCTCCAGCGAGGCACTGCCCACCACCGACACCACCGTCTCGCGCCGGCACGCCGAACTCACGCCCGATGAGGGCGAGTGGTACATCCGCGACCTCGAAAGCCAGAACGGCACCTACGTCAACGGCGTCCGCATCCCCGAGCGCACCCGCCTGCGCCTGGGCGATCAGGTCCGAACCGGCTCGACCCTCTGGATGTTCGGGCGGCGCGAGGACGATGAGGCCCGCGACGTCATCCGCATCGCCCGCCCCGACCAGATGGACACCCAGGTCGAGCGCACGCTCGCCAGCAACGACGACTCGGTAATCCTCGCCGAGCCCGAGCCACGTTCCGCGGCGGTCCACCACCTCCAGGTCATCTACCGCCTCACCGCGCTCACCGCCCATACCACCGCGCGCGAGGAACTGCTCGCTGGCGTCATGGAACTGGTCTTCAACGAGTTTCAGCCCGAGCGCGGATTCATCCTGCTCAACGATGACCCCGCCGCGGCGGGCAAACCCGCGGCAACCGCGCCGCCGGGGGCCAAGGCCGCGCCCACTCCCGCCGTTCAGATGCCCAGGCCCGTAGTGGTGAAGTACCGCACCGCGCCCAAGGACAAGAAGGATGCCCGCATCCACGTCTCCAAAACGATCCTCCAGCACGCCATGACCGGGAGCGAGGGCGTGCTGTCGAGCAACGCGATGACCGACCCGCGCTTCGCCAAGGGCGACAGCGTGCAGCAGTTCCACATCCGCTCAGCGCTCTGCTCGCCCATCGAGTTTGGCGACCGCAAGTTCGGCGCCATCTATGTCGATTCCTCGATCGCCAACTACACCTACACGCCCGAGCAACTGGCGCTCCTCAACGCCATCGCACGTCACACCGGCCTCGCGCTCGCCAACGCCGAGGGCTTCGCCAAGCGGTTGCAAACGGAGCGGCTCGCGGCGATCGGCGAGACCGTCGCCAGTCTGTCCCACTCCATCAAGAACATCCTTCAGGGCCTTCGCGGCGGGGCGGATGTCGTCGAGATGGGCCTACGCAAGGAGGACCTGAAGATCGCTCGCGGCGGCTGGGCCATCCTCAAGCGCAACATCGATCGCATCATGTCCCTCACGCTCAACATGCTGGCCTACTCGGCGCGGCGCACGCTCGAGTACGAACTGATAAAGGTCGGCGCGCTGCTGGAAGACTGTGCCCAGTTGCTGCACGATCAGTGCATCGCCAAGGGCGTGGCGCTCATCACCGATGCCGACCCCGAGATGCCGCCGGTGCAGATCGACCCGAGCCTCATGCACCAGGCGATCGTGAACCTCATGGCCAACGCCGTCGAGGCAGTCGAGCCGCAGACCGGCGCGGTCACCGTCCGTGCGGTATACCTGCCGCCGCAGGGCGCAGCGCGGGCCATGGTCCGCATCGATGTCATCGACAACGGACCCGGCATCGGCGCGGACCGCCACCAGCAGATCTTCCAGCCCTTCCAGACCACCAAGGGCCTTCGCGGCACGGGGCTGGGCCTGGCGGTGACTAAGCGCATCATCGAGGAGCACGGCGGACGCATACGGCTGGAATCGTCTGAGGGGCGCGGCGCGACCTTCACGATCATCCTCCCCGCCGACGGCCAGCGCGTGGACCCATCGGCGACGGCCGCATCGCGGAGCGGCCTGCCGGAAAACTCGCGAACGCGTTGAGCAAGTGGAGGCTTGGGCGCAAGCGCACGCGTTCTATCCAAGCGCCCAGGCTTGCGCCAGGGCCTCTACTCGCCCAGAGCCTCCGCCCAACCCTTCCCCGCAACGCTAATCTACCAATCCCCAAGGAGTCCCAAGGGCACCATGAGCACACGCACCGCGCCGCATCCCTCGTCCAGCCGGCGCCCGCCGCGGGCCCGTGACTCCGTCGCCTTCATCCGCGAGTTCATCCGTCACCCCGCCAAGATCGGCGCGATCGCCCCGAGCGGGCGTGCCCTCGCCGCGGCAATGGTCCGTGGCATCGACTTTGCCCGCGCGCGATCCGTTCTGGAGTTCGGCCCCGGCACGGGCGTGTTCACCAAGGCCATGCTCGATGCCATGCCGCACGACTGGCTGGATCCCCGCCAGAGCCATCGGCCCGGGAGCGGGAGGGGCAGGTTTATCTGCATCGAGTTCAACGAGAAGATGGCCGCGGGCGTTCGCCGCCTCTATCCCGAGGCGACGGTGTACCACAACGATGCGGGCAACGTCGAGGCCATCTGCCGCCAGGAGGGCATCGAGCCGGGGACGGTCGATGCCATCGTCAGCGGCCTCGCGTGGACCAGTTTCCCCGATGACATGCGGAGCCGCGTCCTGGCCGCGACGCACCGCGTGCTGCGCCCGGGCGGCGAGTTCCGCACGTTCACCTACCAGGCGTCGATGCTGGTGCGCAGCGCGTGGGTCTTCCGCAAGATGCTCCGCGGAACGTTCAACGAGGTCCACGTCGGGCGGGTGGTGTGGCGCAACATGCCGCCGGCGTTTGTGTACCGCTGCGTGAAGTA
>CAYMWG010000274.1:0-4177 GCA_964393765.1 uncultured Phycisphaeraceae bacterium | reverse complement strand
GGGTTGGCGAGCACGCCCAGCGCCTCGGTGGCGCTCTGCCGCAGGCCGTAGTTGAGCGACGGGTTTTCGATGACACTCACGAGGCCGTCGAGCGCGGCGACGAACATCGGGTGGGGCGGTGCATCGGGCCGCGGCAACGCGACGGCCATCGCCACGCCATGAGCCGCTTGGACGCGGGCCGCGAGCGTCGGGCCGTCGCGCAGTTGCGTGAGCCACAGCACCGCGCTTCGGTCCTGCGGATGCTCGACGACGACCTCCGCCAGCACGGTCAGGCGTGGATCGACCACCACCGATTGCGGCTCGCTGTCGAGCGCCACGGTGAACTCGGTCACGCGCTGGTCCACGGGGACCTCGACCATCCGGTCCCCGCCCGCCGTCCGAACCCAGACGGGCAGAGTGAACGCGTAGGCGGGGCTGCCGCCATCGATCCGCTGGGTCTGCTCAATGCGAATCGCGAGCGTCTGGTCATCGCTCTTCCACTCGTGGCGCAACGTGAGCCGCGGCACACCCGGGCGCAGGCACCACTGGTCGAAGAACCGTTGCAGACTGATGCCGCCGGTGTCCTCCATCGCGCGGCGGAGCGCGTACGTCTCAACGCTGCGCCCCGCGTGCCGGTCCAGGTAGACCGCCAGCGAGCCGAAGAACGCCTCATCGCCGAGACGTTCACGCAGCATGTGCAGGATCGCCGCGCCCTTGGAGTACGGGTCCGCGGCCTTCTCGAACACGTCGATCGGGTGCGCGTAGCACTTGCACTGCATGGACGGCTGGAACGGGTCCAGCCCGTCATCGTTGCGGGTGATGTTGCGCATGTCCTGGAGGATGCCCCACAGATACGCATCATCATCGGGCGTGAGCGATGAGCCGGCGGAGACCTTGGAATCGCGATACTGCTCCCACAACTTCTCGCAGTATGTCGCAAACCCCTCGTTGAGCCAGATGTGCTCCCACGACCGGCACGTCACCAGGTCGCCGAACCACTGGTGTGCCAGTTCGTGGCTGATGAGTCCGTCCTCATCGCCGTCGAGCAGGGCGGTTCGGTCCAGCAGCGTGGTGTCGATGAGCGTGGTGGCGCTGGTGTTCTCCATCCCGCCCCAGGCGAAGTTCCACACCAGCACCTGCGCGTACTTGTCCCACGGGAAAGGCTCATCGAACAGACGCTCGAACAACTCGACCATCTTTCCCGTGCGCCCGAAGGTGGCCGGGATGAACGCGCCCTGCCCGGGTGGCACATAGACGGGCATCCGCGTGCGCGAGCCGCGGGGGGCGACATCGACCACTTCGTACTTTCCGACCACTAGCGACATCAGATACGCGACGTGCCCGCGCTCCTGCCGCCAGTGGAAGCGTGTCGTTGTGACCAGTGACTCTTCCGCGATCAGGCGTCCATTGGAAATCGCGGTGAACCCGTTGGGAACGCTGACGATGACCTCGCTGGAATGCCGCTCGTTGGGGAAGTCCGCGCACGGGAACCAGTAACGCGACGACTCCGCTTCCCCCTGCGTGTGCAGTTGGGCTGCGCGACCGGGGAATGCCTCCGACTCGACCGTCCAGATGATGCCCTCGATCGGCTCGGACACGCTGTAGATGATCCGGACGTCCCTGGTGCTTCCGATCTCGATGGGCGGATCGAAGGTGATGGTCAGACGCTCGGCGGCGGCATCCACCTCGAACGTTGTCGCAAGCCCCGCGCACTCGACGGTCTCGATTTTCATGCCCGCCGCGTTCAAGGCGAGGGTCGCCACCGGCCTGCCGATAGGCCTGAGCCTGAGCGATGCGATGCCTTCGAGCCGCCGCAAGTTCATGTCCGCGATGGTCAGTTCCAGCCGCACATGCTCGATGTCCGCGCCCAAGTGCGGCGGGTAGTTCAGCCTGCTCCGCCCGGTCGCGCTGTCGATCATCAGCGGCGCATCGGCGGTGGTCCCGGTCTGCGGAGAAGTCTCGGGCTGCGCGCCGGAGACGAGCGTCAGGCACATTGCAACGACGAATGAGAATGCGGGCATAGTCAATGTGACTTTCAGCAGAGACTTGGAGCAGGAGCAACGAGCGATGGTGACGACGGATGGCGCGGCGCAACAGCACGACTACGGGCAGAGGGCCGCGAGATGTTTCGCATCGGCCAGTCGCGCTGCCGCCGCGGCGAGCGCCACCGGCAGATCGTCATCCTCGGGCCCGATCGCGTCGAGCCGCGCAGCAAGGTAACTCTGAACGACCGCATCATCACTGACGGCCAGCACCGCCGCTGCACGCGCCCTCGCGGCGACCGTAGGGCCATGCTCCAGTTGGCGCATCCACGCGGCCAGGTCCTGACCGACCTCGTGGTCGCACAGCACGGTCATGCCCGGGTCGATGCTCACGCTCGCGGGCTCGCCGGGCAACTCGAACGTCGCCTCGCTGCTGCGCGAGTCGCAGACCACAAAGACTGTGCGGCCCTTCTTCTCGCCCTCGGCCCCACCCCCGGGGGGGGGGAGTTCCAGCCACACCGGCAGGACAAACGCGTAGGCCGGGTTGTAGGCGTCGATGAGTTGGGTCTGCTCGACCTTGACGCGGAGCCTTCCGGCCCCGCTCTCACCGTTCGACAGTTCCGACGGCTCCCAGTTGAGATCGACCGTGAGTTTCGGGTGGCCCGGGCGCAGCACCCATTGATCGAAGAACCTTTCCAACGATTCGCCGCTGGCCTCTTCGAGCGCGAGGCGGAAGTCGTCGGTCTCGACCTGGTTGAGCCGGTGCTGCGCGAGGTACCCCCGCACCCCCTTCCAGAACAGGGCATCGCCAAGCCGCCGCCGAAGCATGTGCAGGACCACGCCGCCGCGGTCGTAGGGGTTCTCCGCCGCATAGAAGCGTGCATCCGGGTTGCGATAGAGGTTGCTCACAAGCGAGATCGATCTTGGCGCAGCGCGTCCGCCGGTGCGGGCGATGACCGCCGACATCTTCTCGAAGATCACGCCGTCATACCTTGCCCGGCCTCGCGACTTTTCAGCCCATAAAGCCTCGCCGAAGGTCGCCCAGCCCTCGTTGAGCCAGAGGTGCTCCCACGACCGGCATGTCACCAGGTCGCCGAACCACTGGTGGACGAGTTCGTGGGCAATGATGCCATCGGCCATCCCCCCAGCGCCGCCGCGCCCGAACATGGCCGCGAACGTCGAGGCTGATGTGTTCTCCATCGCGCCCGCCGAGAAGTCGCGGCAGGTGATCTGCGCATACTTGTCCCACGGGAAGGGCGTGCCGAACAGCGTCTCGAAGTGGGCGATCATCGCCGGCGTGTTCGCGAAACTTTCGCGGATCGCGCCCTCGCTCCCCAGCGGGCCGTAGACGGGCATCGCCAGGCCGGGCTTTGCGGAGGACGGCCCGCCGAGGTTGGCGACATCAAACTTCGAGACCACCAGCGTCACGAGATAAAACGCGTGCGGCAACTCCTGCACCCAGTCGTAGGTGGTGCGCGTGCCTGCGCTGTCGGGGACCGCGGGATGATGCGTGATGGAGGCGAGCCGCCCGTTGGACACCGCCTCGTAAGGCCGCGGCACCGTCACCACGATCTGCGTCGAGAGCCGATCGTTGGGGAAGTCGTGGCAGGGGAACCACAGATGATTGCTCTGCGGCTGCCCCTGCGCGTGGCACATGAAGTCCTCTTCGGGCGTGCGCCGGTCATCGGTCGAGAACGTCAGCCCCGAGCCGCGGCCGCCTGGCTTGTCGGCGTCGTAGGCGATGCGCAGACGGCCCTTGGCACCCACCGCGAGGGGCGCAGGGAACGTCACCGCCAGTTTGTTCTTCGCCGGGCGTGAGAACACGCAGGGTGCGCCCGTGCCCGAATCGCTGGCCCCCTCCTCCAAAGAAAACTCGACGCGATTGACCGTCAGGCCCGCGCCACAGTCAAGGACCAAGCCCTCGCGCGGCTGGCCGATGCCCGTGAACCAGAGTTCCTGCACGCCGGAGAACTGCGGCTTGCTCATGTCCGGGATCGCGAGGCTCAGCCGCATCCGCGTGTAATCCACCAGCAGGTCCGGCGGCCACACCCGCTTGTCGCGCCCGGTCTCGGCGTCGATCCTCGGGTCCGCAACCTCATCCTGCGCTGACGCGAGGGGCGGGGCAGCGAACAGCAGCAGCATGAGACCGGAGAGCAAGAGCATGGACGTGCGCGGGCGCGGGGCGTCGCAGGCCGCGAAGACGAAGCCGGGCTACG
>CAYMWG010000273.1:0-4190 GCA_964393765.1 uncultured Phycisphaeraceae bacterium | reverse complement strand
GTGCTGGGTGGTGGAGGTAGCGCGGAAAGGCGCAGAAGTGGGCCTCGGACGCTGTTTGCGACGCACTACCACGAGTTGACGCGCCTCGAGGAGTTGATGCCCGGGCGCGTGCGGAACCTGCATGTGTCGGTGCGCGAGTGGGGGGACGAGATCGTGTTCCTGCACCGGATCCTGCCGGGCAAGACGGACCGGTCGTACGGCATTCACGTTGCGAAGTTGGCGGGGATGCCGGCGCGGACGGTGGCGCGTGCGCGCGAGGTGCTGGAGTCGCTGGCGGTGCACCAGGCGGAGGGGATCGTGGACGGCGCGGGCAGCACGGGCGTTCTTGGTAGCACGGGCATCCTGGCCGCGCCCGGGGGTTGCACGGGCATCCTGCCCGTGTCCGCCGCGCCTCAATCCGATGGCCAACTGAGCCTCTTCACCCGGTATGTGCATCACCCGGCGGTCGATGAACTGCGCGAGGTCAAACTCGATGCCCTGTCGCCGTTGGAGGCGTTTGATACGCTGCGGAAGTTGAAGGGGATGGCGAGTACATAGCCCGCACATCATTAGGGGCGCCCGCGGCACAGCCGCGCCGCCTGTATCTTCCGGCGTGGTATGCTCAGGCATGATGGAAGGAACATTCATCGTCGTAGCGACGGTCATGTGTTTGGCTGCGGGCGGTTGCTCGGGAACGAATGACGCCGGCACCGCGAACGGGGGGCAGGCGAAAGGGGACGACGCGATGGTCCGGGCCGAGCGCGACGTGCAGCGGGAAGTGCTTTCGCTGCTGGATGCGCTTCACGCGGCGGCGTCACGGGCGGACGGCGCTGCCTACTTCGCGCTGTATGCACCTGAGGCCGTGTTCATCGGGACGGATGCGTCCGAGCGGTGGACGCTGGCTGAGTTTCACGCGTACACGGACCCGCTGTTTGCGAAGGGGAAGGGCTGGACGTATGTGCCACGGGGGGGGGCGGGCGCGCGGAACGTCTCGGTGGTGCCGGCGGAGAATGGCGCAGCACCGACGGTGGCGTGGTTTGATGAGTTGCTCGACAATGAGAAGTACGGCCTGTGCCGGGGCACGGGTGTCGCGCGGGTGGTGAACGGGAGGTGGCGGGTGTGCCAGTACCACCTGACGTTCCCGGTGCCCAATGAGATTGCGGAAGACGTGACCACGCGGATCAAGTCCATGATCGCTGGAGCGAAGCGTCAAACCTCAAAGGTGCGAATCGCGGGAAAAGAGTTCTCGCTTGAAGTCGCGGACGATGAATCCGAAGTGTTTCGGGGCCTGAGTGGTAGGAAGAGTATTGCGCCCGATGGCGGGATGATCTTCGTCTTCCCTGAAACTGAGTGGCACGTGTTTGTGATGCGCGACTGCGCGGTGCCCATCGACGTGCTGTTTCTTGACGATGAGGGGAGGGTCGTCGGCGCTCACGCGATGCAACCTGAGGCACCCCGATCCGCGGCTGAGCGTGCCGACGACCCCGCCGGCAACGCGGCCTACGAGGCTCGGCTGCGCGGATACCCGAGCAGTAAGCCCGCGGCGTTCGCGATCGAGGTGCGGGGCGGAACCATCGCCGCTCTGGGAGTGCGCGAGGGCGACCGCATCGCTGTTCAGGGGTTGGAAGAGCGTCTTCACAAAGACTGAGCGTAACTTCGCGCTGTGAGCGGGTTCGTCCTTGACGTGGTGTGGTCGCTGACGCCCGCGGCTTCATGCTGACTTCATGCGCCGGCGATGCACATGTCATGCCGTCACGAGTTGTGTAAATCATGCGGAATGCATGAAACTTTATTCTGAATTGTTGTGGACGAAACTTCGTAGTTGCAAAATCCGTCCACGTCGGATGGTCGGAACCACTCGGGGCATATCGCCCAGGAGAACTTGCACATGAGAAAGATTCAAGAGGTGTGACCCGTCCCACGTTCCGTTGACACAACCCGGCCCCGGCTACAACTGCCCGGGCCAGGGAGTGTCACGATGGGTAAGAAGGTCTATTCCAGTGAGTTCAAGCGGTGCGGTCGACACCGGCTACGCGATCCTCACCGGAACCAACGGTCTGCCGTCGTTCTACACGATCAACCTCGCCACCGGTCAGGCGACGTCGGTCGGAGCGGTTGGGTTCACGAATCAGGTGTACAGCCTGGCCGTCATTCCCGCGCCGGGCGCGGCGGCAGTATTGGGGCTGGCGATGTCCCTTGTTGGCATGCGTCGCCGGCGCTGATGGGCAGCCGCGCAGGTGTCAGAAAACTGGTATAGACGGGGGAGCGCAGCGATTCGGCGCTCCCCCTTTTGCTGCGCGCAGACAGAGGGTGCTGGTGTGTTGTCAGTCCGACAATGTGCATGAGTCAATGATGTCCTGGAGGATGCGAGGATAAGCAGCTATCCGCGCGGCCGGACCCTTGGCCGTTGCGCAGCCGACGGTTGAGCGCTGGCCGTGCGGAACGAGACACTGCCGATGGCGATGAAGCCGCCGGTGTGGCCGCTACCGGCGATCGGCGCGCCGAAGACCTTGGCGTCTTTCAGCATGGTGAGGCCGAGGCTGCCGAACGCGGAACCGCCGGCGTCGAGCGCGTGGCGGAGGAGCGCGCGGGCGCGATGGGGCGCGAGGAACGCGGCGGCGTCGAGTGTCTTACCGCCGTCGCTTTCGCGCCGTCGCGTGGTCGCCATATGACGATTAAAGTGCAGGACGGAGCGTGCGAGGCCGCCGGGGCGTGGAAAGTAGTCGGAGGGGCGCGACGGGCTGCGGCTCGTCGGACCAGGTGTTCAGCCCGAAGGCCGACAAGTGATAGGTGGACTCCTCGCCGCGGAGGACGAGGCCGACATCGCGGCGCCAGCCGTCGATCGGGGCTCGGATGCCGAGGCGTCCGGGCCGATCGACTCGGGCCATGGCGCTGGTCTTCCGCGAGAGTACGTTCGACGGACATACAGGTTATCGCACCCCGGCAAATTCGGGTGCGTGCGTGCGTGCCGACACGCAGCGCGATACCGTATGGTCATGCTCAGACCCTTCCTTGCATCGGTGTGCTTTATGACAAGTCTCGCGGCGATGGCGTCGGATGTTCCAACCCTCCCCAAGGCGACGCGCCCGGAGGTCATGGCTTCGCAAGGCATGGCGGCGACCAGCCATCCACTCGCAACCCAGATCGCATTGGACATTCTCAAGGCGGGCGGCACGGCGGTTGACGCAGCCATCGCCGCGAACGCCGCGCTCGGGCTGATGGAGCCGACAGGGTGCGGCATCGGAGGAGACCTGTTCGCCATCGTGTGGTCTCCGAGGTCAGGGAACATGCACGGGTACAACGGCTCGGGGCGCGCGCCCGCGGGCCTGACGATCGACTTGGTGCGTGGCAAGGGCCTCGACGCGATCCCCGCGTTCGGCCCGTTGCCCGTGACGGTGCCCGGATGCGTTGACGGCTGGTTCGCGCTGCACGGCAAGTTCGGCAACATGACAATGCGGGAGAATCTCGCGCCGGCGGTGAAGTACGCGCGCGAGGGATTCCCGGTCACGCCTGCGATCGCAGAGGGCTGGGCGATCTCCGCCAAGCGGTTCGCGGACTATCCGGGCTTTGCAGAGCAGTTCACCGTCGAGGGCGGCGGGCGCGCACCTGTGGCGGGGGAGGTCTGGAAGAATCCCAATCTGGCGCGGACGCTGGAGCGCATCGGGGCCGAGGGGCGTACCGCGTTCTATAACGGCGAGGTGCCGCGGATCATCGAAGAATACATCCGAGCGCAGGGCGGAGTCCTGAGCGCGGCGGACTTTACCGCCCACAGCGGCGAGTGGGTGCAGCCGGTGAGCGCGAACTATCGCGGGTATGAAGTGTGGGAGTTGCCGCCCAACGGCCAGGGAATCGCGGCGCTCCAGATCCTGATGATTCTGGAGGGGTATGACCTGCGGTCGATGGGCTTCGGGAGCGCGGACTATGTACACGCGTTTGTCGAGGCCAAGAAACTGGCGTTCGAGGATCGTGCGCGCTCGTACGCGGACCCGGCGTTCGCGCCGTCACCCGTTGAATGGTTGGTCAGCAAGGAGTACGCGGCGGAGCGTCGTGCCCTGATCGACATGGGGCAGGCCGCGAAGTCGTTCGACGCGGGCGTGATGCCGGGAGGAGGGGCGGGGGGGGCGGACACGATCTATCTGACGGTGGCGGACAAGAACGGGATGATGGTGTCGCTGATCCAGTCGAACTATCGGGGCATGGGGAGTGGGATG
>CAYMWG010000272.1:0-4201 GCA_964393765.1 uncultured Phycisphaeraceae bacterium | reverse complement strand
ACCCACCACCGCGCCGGCCCCGATCGTCAGCGTCGGCAGCACCCGCGACCCCAGTCCCACCAGCACATCCGGCCCGATCTTCACGCCCCCGCCGAGCACCGCCCCGGGCGCAATATGGCTGTTCTCGCCGATCTCGCAGTCGTGCTCGATGACCGCCCCGGTATTGATGATCGCGTGATCCGCCACCCGCGCCCGTGCCTGCAGCACCGCCCGCGCCCCGACAAAGGCTCCCGCCCCCACGGTCGCCGTCGGCGAAACCCACGCCTGCGGATGCACCACCGTCGCGGCCGTCTCTATTCGCCCTTCCCGCCCCAGCCGCGCGAGTTGCCCGATCATGCGATGTCGCAACTCCAAGCCGCCGATGGCCAGAATCCACGCCCTCCCCAGACCGATCGCCCCCGGCGATTCCAACCCTCCGAATCTCGTAAAGTCTTTCAGAATATGATGTTGTGAACGAAGCGCCGACGCCCAATCCGCCACCGCCGTACGCTCAGAATCATCCAGAAACCCGATGAGCGTCCAGCCCGACAGCCACGCCGCCTCGGCCACGACCGCCGCGTGCCCGCCACCACCGATAATGACCAGTTCTCTTGAACCCACCTGTGCGTCCTCCCGTTCCCGTACCATCGGTCAGGTTCCGCGTTCTTACTTCCGACTTCCGACTTCTTTCCACCCTCTCCGTCAATCCCTCATCCCTTTCCCCGCCCCCATTTGACCTCGCCCCCCCTTGTCGGGACACTTGTCCTCCCCGCGTCCCTACGCATCCACGCGACCCTTGTCGGCGTACCGGACCAGTCTCTGCCGAGTTCTCTCCGTTCCCGTTGCCCGTTTATCGCCTTGCGGAGTATTTCCTTATGGCCGGCCGGACCTCCACCAGCATCGGCGTCGGCGTCGCTGTCACCATCCTCGGTGTCGCCACGCTCGCGCTGTTCATCACGACCGTCATCTTCTTCGCCAACAAGCGCTCGGCGGAGCGCAGCCTCGAGGAGTCGCGCCGCACCACGCAGGACTATGTCTCCGACCAGGACCGGGCCAACGACGCGGTCAACCGCGCACGCGACGCGGGCAGGGGCGAGCGCCTCAGCGCGGTGGGGTACCTCATCGACGCCCAGCAGAAGACCATGCAGCGGGCCACCGGCTCGCGCTCCGACACGCTCGATGACCTGAACAAGAAACTTGACGCGATCAAGGGCGCTGCCGGGCAGAACATGCTCACACTCATCAAGCAGCGCGATGCCGAGGTCGTCGCGCTCAACCAGCAACTCACCGATGCCAACGCCGCCCGCGACCGCGCCCTCACCGACCGCGAGAACGAGGTCAAGCGCGTCAAGGGCCTCGAGGACTCGCAGAAGGCCACGCTCGCCGCGATCAACACCGAACTCGATAAGTACAAGGACGAGGTGGACCGCTACCGCCAGGAACTCAACCAGGCCAAGCAGAACATGGACGAGCGCGGCACCCGCATCCAGGCCGCCGCGGCGGACGTCGAGGCCACCCTCCGCACCGACATCGACAAACTCCAGCGCGAGCGCGTCCTCAACCAGTCTCTTATCACCCGGCTCCAGGACGAACTCAAGGGCAAGCGCATCGGCGGCGCCAACGAGTTCGCCCTCGTCGATGCCGAGATCATCGCGCTCGATGCCGCGGACAACACCGCCGTCCTCAACCGCGGGCGCAAGGACAAGTTTGTCCTGGGCATGACCTTCGGCGTCTACTCAGAGCCCACCGACATCCGGCCCAACCCCGAGACCGGCGACTACCCGGAGGCCAAGGCCACGCTCGAAGTCATCCGCATCGACGAGAACACCGCGACCGCCCGCATCCTCCGAGAGCGCAAGGGCAACCCCGTCGTCCGCGGCGATGTCGTCGCCAACGCCGTCTACGACCCCAACAAGACTTATAAGTTGCTGATCTTCGGCAACTTCGATGCCGATGGCGACGGCCGCGCCACGTTCGAAGAGCAGGCGGATATCCGCGCCCGCATCGAGGCGTGGGGCGGCAAGGTTCTTTCCGAACTCACCGGCGACACCGACTTCCTCGTCCTGGGCGAGCGGCCCGTCCTCCCACCCGAGCCCGCAGGCAACGCGCCCATCGAGGTCATCAACCAGTTCATCTCCCTCCGCCGCCTGGCCCTCCGCTACGACGAACTCTTCGCGCAGGCGCAGTCCACTTCGATCCCCATCCTCAATCAGAACCGGCTGTACACGCTCACGGGCGCGCGCTAACGCTCAGGAAGCAAGAAGCAACTCAGAGGGAGCGGAGTTCCTTCTTTCCGGTCTGAGTTCCTTCTTCCCGGCCTCACGGCTATCTCTCACCGCCGCGCAATGAAGCGCAAACGCAAGATCGTCCTCCCCCGCTGGCTCCACACGCCCGCCTACTACGTCATGCGCTCCCTCATCGCCGCGGCGGTCACGGGCGACATCGAGACCGACGTGCGCGCCGCTCGCGTTCTCGGCCGCGCCTACGCCGGATTCGAGAAGCGCCGCTTCCAGCGGACGATGGACACGCTCGGCGTCGCCTTCCCCGACATGTCCGAGGGCGAACTCCGCGACCGCGCCATCGAGGCCTACGAGCACATCTTCATGCTCATGGTCGAGATGGCCTACACCCCCCGCCTCATCACCCACGACTCCTGGGCCAACCACGTCCGCCTGGGCAACCTTGACATTGCGCTCCCGTCTCTGCTCGCAAACCGATCCGTGATGATGGTCGCCAGCCACTGCGGCAACTGGGAACTCCTCGGCTATGTCATGGCCCTCATGGGCTTCCCCGTACACGCCCTCTATCGCCCGCTCGATCTGCCGCCCCTCGACGCATGGGTCCGTCGAACCCGCGAGCGCCGCGGCCTGATGCTCATCGACAAGTTCGAGGCCGTCAAACGTATCCCCCAACTCATCCGCTCCGGCGCTCACATCGCCTTCATCGCCGATCAGAACGCCGGCGACCGCGGCCTGTTCGTGCCCTTCTTCAACCGCCTCGCTTCCACCTACAAAACGATCGGTCTCATGGCGATGAAGTTTGACACCCCGATCGTCTGCGGGCAGGCCCGCCGCCTGGTGCCCGGGCGCGACGGACCCGAGGCCGCGGCCGGGAACGCCGGGGCGGGTTTCACGAGCTTTGATGGCGAGTCTTTCCGCTACCGGCTGGACGTGCTGGACGTGATCCATCCGGAGGATTGGAAGGCCCAGCCCGACCCGCTGTTCTACATCACCGCGCGCTACCGGCGGGCCATCGAGCAGATGGTCCGCGCGGCCCCCGAGCAGAACCTCTGGCTGCACCGCTACTGGAAGAGCCGCCCGCGTCACGAACACCTGAACCGGCCCTTCCCCGCCCTGCTCCGAGAGAAGATCCGCGCACTTCCGTGGATCACCGATGGGGACATCGCCCGTATCGAAGACTGGTCAGCGCGCGACGGCGCGGCAATCGCCGCGGGCCAGACACCGGGGTAGTTGGCTTTGGGTAGGCCGGTCGCCCCGCGTCCGGCGTTTTCGAGTCACAACCATTCGCGGAGCCTCACATGGACGGCGGCTTACACGCAGCAGGAGCATCCCCGATGTCCGGCAAACTCGACGGTGTCCGAATCCTGATCGTCGATGACGACCGCGACGTGCTGGAGTCCTTCGATGCCGCGCTCCAGGCCGAGGGCGCCGAGACGATCGCGGTCCAGGACGGCAACGCCGCGGTGCAGGCGTGCATGGACGACCCGCCCGACCTTGTCGTGCTCGACATGATGCTCCCCAAGCGCTCGGGCTTCCTGGTGCTCGAGAAGATCAAGGGCTTCGAGGACTCGCCCCTCGTGATCATGGTCACCGCCAACGAGGGCCACCGCCACCAGGCCTACGCCGAATCTCTCGGCGTCGACCGCTACCTGATGAAGCCGGTGCCGCTCCAGCACCTCATCAACACGGTCATCGAGATGCTCGAACAGCAGGACGCGGAAGATGAGGCCGCGGACAAGTAGGTCAAGTGCAGCCGCCTCGACCAACAAGCGGCCCCACCGTCAGGGAGGGCGTTCGCGGCACAGCCGCGAGACCCTCCCGTGCTGCGCCACTCAGCAGCCCGCAAACCACAGCGCCAGGTACGCGAAAATGTCCGGAACGGCGACGGCGCCGTTCCCATCTACATCCGCCCGCGGCTGCAATGCAAACCATGAAGACAGGAACGCGAAGATGTCGGGCACACCAAGGCCGCCTGAGGTGTC
>CAYMWG010000271.1:0-4211 GCA_964393765.1 uncultured Phycisphaeraceae bacterium | reverse complement strand
TCGATGAGCTACCGGGCCGATGGCACCGGCGGCCGCGCCGCCGCGTTTCACGCCCCGGCTACTCACTATGCAGGCCTTCGGCCTGTCGGAAGTTCAAACACGCCTACCCCCCCCTACTCCAACTCTTCATCCGTGTCCATCCGCGCTCATCCGTGGCTGCCTTCTTCTCCTACTCCCCCGCCATGCGCCTCAGCTCCTCGACCGCCTCTCCGAGCAGCCGCTTCCCCGTCGCCTCCAGCTCGGCCGTTGTCACGAGCATGTTCGCCAGCAGCCCGTTGCTCGCGTTCTCCGTCGCCTGGTTCAAGTCCTCCGCGCTTGCGAGCAGCTCGCGCAGCCCGTCCCCGGCGTGCAGCGCCAGCTCGCGCCAGCGCGACGGGAAGCAGTCGTTCAGCGCATCCATCCACTTCTCCGCCCACCCCTCCACTTCTTCCGGCTTGCTCAGCCGCGCCAGCGCCAGCACACGTCCCAGGTCCTTGTTGCTCCGCCTGGTCGTCGTCCCCACGATCACCTCCGGCCGGATCGCCCGATGCTCCAGCAGGTTGGCCAGCGCCATCATCGCCGGCAGCGCGCACCGCAGGCCCGATTCCGTCGCCGCGGCGTCATACGTTGCCAGACGCGTGAACTGAAAGCTTGGCAGGCCATAGTGATCCTCCGACTCGAGCACCAGCCGCGTCCAGTGCCGCTCCGTCTGCGCTTCGGATGCCGGCTCGGTCAGCAGCTCCATGAACCACGATGCGCCGCTCGGCGGGTATAGCCGCAGAGCGGGCAGGTCCCCATCCGGCGTCTGACGCGTGCCGGGCTTGCCATACTTGCCCGCCGACATCGGCTTCCACCCGGCCGCGAGCAGCTTTGCCGCGATGACGCGCCCCTTCTCCGCCGCCGCCATGTGCGGGGAGACGACGCTGTCGATGTCCTTGGTGTACACGCTGAAGGAGTCATCCCCGCGCGAGAACCAGTAGGCCGCGGCCAGGCTTCCGATGATCACGATATTCGCGTGAACTTCCGCGGGCAGCGCGGCCGCGACCTCCGCCAGCACTTTCCGGGGCGACACCCTTTTCTGCTCGACATTCATTGCGCGCTCTTCTGTCGTCGTTTCAACGTCTCGAGAAACTCACTCGCCTGCGATTCCAGCCGCGCCTCGCGCAGATCGAGCAGGCACTCCACCGGGTCCGCCCATGCGAGGCCGCTCTGCCGCGGCACAAACAGTGGATCGGCGTGTCGCACCGCGTGTACAACCACGCTCGCGGGCTTGTGCGGATCCTCCTCGCGCCGCAGCGCCGGGTCCAGATCGTTGATGAAGCTCAGATCGATCGCGGCATGGCCGCAATGCACCGACACATCCAGTCGCGGCGTGCCCACAAGATCAATCTCGGCGAAGTAGTGCCGCGCGCCCAGAACGCCGCCGATCGCAACGCCCGCGGGCCGCAGCTTCTCCAGCCGCCGCACCCTCGCTTCTGGCGTCCGCGGCTGACCGGACCGATCTGCAAACCGAATGGTGCTCCGCGCGCGCTCCGAGTTGGCGACAAGTCGATCAAACTCCTCGCGCGGGAAGTAGCGCAGCCGCACGCGTCGATCGCTCGACCGCTCGATCAGACTCCCGAACTGCTTGAGGACGCGGGCGACCGTCGGATATGAGCACCCCGCGATGCGGCCGAGCCGCTCCGCCGTCACCGCCTCGCTTTCTATCAGCCACTGATAGATGAGCACCTTGAGGATCACAAACGAGTAATCCGGACGCGTGGATCGAGCGCGCGCGCCCGTCTGCGCTTCCCCCCCTGCACCCGCCGCCCCCACTGCTTTCAGAATCGCCGCGGCCATCTCGCGCGGTACTTCTTGCGGGACACACAGAAGTTTCCCGTCCCGTTCCAGGCAGATTGTCAGTCGATTGAGGATGTCGCCCTTGAGCACCGCCGCGGCACGTTCCCACTCTGCCCGCACGCGATTCTCTGTGATCCCCGAATCTTCGAGCACGAGGTACCCGCTTATCCGCAGCTCACTCGCAACTTCGTACGCAAGCTCCAAGATCGCTGTGCGCACCGTGCGAATCGCATCCGCCCCGCGCCGGATCATGATCAGCGCTTCGCCGATTCGAACCGGCCCACCGGCTTTGGTATGGCCAAGAGCAGACTGTGGGTTGTTGGGAGTCATGGGCTAAGAATTTACCTGCATGTTTTACATTTATCCTGCAAGTATATCAGAAACATGCAGGTTAATCCATTCGTCGATCTTCATCAGTTTAAACAGGACTCCCGCGCGGTTCTTGTTGAAGTTTGACTTATGATCGGGTTGGCTTCTTCGTTCATGCCGGGTCGAATGGGGAACCGTCGCGCAGCGGACCGCCCGTGAATTTTGGGCATTCCTTCGGCCGCGGATGGAGAGTGGCGTCTGGAGGGCGTTCGGATTGCCTCCCCCCTACGATGCCGCCCCATGCCCAAGGTGACGATCAACGGCCGCGAATGCGAGTTCAAGCCTGGTGAGATGATCATCCAGGTGGCGAACGCCAGCGGGATCGAGGTCCCGCAGTATTGCTACCACGACGGGCTGTCGATCGTGGCGTCGTGCCGCATCTGCCTGGCCGAGGTGTGGCAGCCCAACCCGCGCAACAACAACGCGCTCGAGCCCATCCCCAAGTTGATGCCCACCTGCCAGACGGCGTGCGCGGAGGGCATGGTGGTGTACACCGATTCGCCCAAGTCGATCGCCAACCAGAAGGCGGTGATGGAGTACCTGCTCATCAACCACCCGCTGGACTGCCCGGTGTGCGACCAGTCGGGCGAGTGCTTCCTGCAGGACTATTCCTACGAGTACGGGCGCGGGGTGTCGCGATTTGAGGAGGCGAAGGTCAAGCAGGCCAAGAAGGACTTGGGGCCGCATGTGTACCTCTACGCCGACCGCTGCATCATGTGTACGCGCTGCGTCCGCTTCACGCGCGAGGTGACGGGGACGAGCGAACTGCTGGTGCAAGGGCGCGGCGACCGCGAGGAGATCGATGTCTTCCCCGGGCGGCCGCTCGACAACGAACTCTCGGCGAACGTCATCGACCTGTGCCCGGTGGGCGCGCTGCTGGATAAGGACTTCCTGTTCACGCAGAGGGTGTGGTTCCTGAAGGAGACGCCGAGCATCGACGGGATCACGGCCAGCGGCGACAACATCCGCATCGACCACAACGACGGCAAGGTGTACCGCGTGAAGCCGCGGCTGAACATGGCCGCGAACCGGTGGTGGATCAGCGATGAGGTGCGCTACGGCTGGAAGCATGTGCATTCGGAGGAGCGGATTCTGGTGCCCCGGCGAAGGCAGCACGGGGTGCAGGTCGAGAGCGACTGGAACCGCGCGTACAACGATGCGCTGGCGGGGTTGAGGAAGGCGCTTGGTAGCGCGGGGACGGAGGGGGGGAGGCGGCTGGGCATGGTCGTCAGCCCGATGCTCTCGTGCGAGGACGCGTTTGCGCTGGCCCGCACGGCGATGATGATCGACCCGCGCGCGGTGCTGGCGGTCGGGCCGGTGCCGGTGATGGGCAGGGACAAGGTGTTCCCGCCGGACAAGGCGGACGGCTTCAAGGTGTTCGCCGAGAAGGCCCCGAACGCGCGGGGCGTGCGGCGTGTGCTGGAGGCGGTGGCACCCCACGGGGGGGAGGGGAGCGGCGCGAGTGTCGTGAAGTTCGACGAGTTTGTTTCGCAGTTGGGGCGCGGCAGCATCGGCGCGGCGGTCATCACCGGCAACTATCCGAGCGACTGGACCACGGATGGGCTGCTGAAGGCATTCGCGAGCAGAGGCCCGAGTGGGGGGGGCGCAAGCCTGGGTGCTCCCAAGCCATTCATCATCGTCATCGACACGCTTTCCAGTGCGCTGACGGACGCCGCGGATGTTGTCCTGCCGTCCTGCACCTGGGTGGAGAAGTCGGGCTGCTTTGTTTCCGCGCGCGAGGCGATACAGGCGTTCGAGCAGGCGATCCCGGCGGTGGGACTCGCCAAAGGCGAAGGACAGATCGCGCTCGATCTCGCCGCGCTGATCGACGGACGCATCGCGCCCATCGGGACGAGCACTGTCACAATCGACCCGGAGATGGCGGGGCAGGTGCCCGACTCCGTCGAGGTCGCGGCCCCGATGGCGGGCATGTTTGACGCCGCGGCGGTGCGGAGGGAGATGGCGACTGTCGCGGGGCTGGAGGCGTTTGCGGGCGTGGCGGCGCCGATCGTGAGCGTGCAGCG
>CAYMWG010000270.1:1266-4211 GCA_964393765.1 uncultured Phycisphaeraceae bacterium | reverse complement strand
CGAGAGCATCTCGCCGACCTCGAGCACCTGCGGGCCAACTTCCAACCCCGGTGGAGCGGTGATCTCGATGCGCCCCGCATCGGGGCCGCGGCGACAGACGCAGCTCAGCAGGCCCGGCTCGCGCATGGTCTCGAACTCGAAGCCGTCGCTTGTCGTGAAGGCGGCCATTGGCCGCTCGCCGTGCTTGAGGTCAGGGACAGCCCGCGAACCATGCGGAGAGGAATGCGAAGATGTCGGGGACGGCGACGGGGAGGCCGGAACCGTCAAAGTCGGTCGCGGGGTCGTTGGCGAACCACGCCGAGAGGAACGCGAAGATATCCGGGACGTTGACCGTGCCGGAGCAGTCGTAGTCGGCGACGCACACCCGGATGGTGGAGTTGAGGCTCTGAATCGTTCGGCACGCGCTGCTGACGTTGCACTGGAACTGACCGATGGCCTCCGGCCAGCCGGGGGGTCCGGGCGTGAGGGTGGTGGTGGGCGCGCCGGAACCGGCGGCGATGAAGGTCAACCCGTCGGGCATGGTGTTCGAGCCATCCTGGATGTCATTAAAAATGCCTGTCGCGGCGGGTGCGTATCGCCAGCGATAGCCGAGCGAGGCACCGGACGCGGTGCAGGCGAGTGAGACGGCGCCGGTGCGGCAGATGGTGACATCGCCGCTGACCGCGCCGCCTATCGGTTCGCAGCGCGCGATGTGGAGGTGGAAGGGGGGCTCATTGTTCTGGTTGTTGGCGAACCAGATGTCGTTGGGCGCGACGAACAGGCCAACGGCCTGCGCGGGCACCGTGATCGCGGACTGCACATTGATCTGGAAATCCTCGGGGATATCCCGCAGCACCGTGTCGACGGGAGCGGAGCCCGCCGCCAGCAGCGCCCCGGGCACCCGCAGGGGCTCGAACGGGGACAGCAGCGTGGAACTGGAGCTAAAGACGGCGATCGCCGCGGTGAGGTTGCTCGAGCCGACACCGGCGTATGAGCCCCCGGTTCTCAACCGGACATCGTCGCCGGGGGCAAGGTTGCAGTTGCCCAGGGGGATGAACCGGGCGGGTTGGGTGTTGGAGTTGTTGGTCTGAAGATACGTCCCGTTCACGTTGATGGAAAACGAGCAGCATGAGTTGGCGACGAGCACATCGGCGGGGGTGCTGGCGATGGAGTAACCGTTGGGCGCGGTGACGATGCACCGGAACTGTCCAATCCGGCCCGGCAACAGGGGCGAAGCACTGCTGAGCGTGAGAGGGACGTTGCGCGTATTGCTAACATAGAACGACAGCCCATTTGGGAAGGTGCGCAACCCGCCGATGCCGAGGTCGGTCCACGGACCGGTCGGATCCTGACGGAACTCCCACTGATAGGCGAGGTTGCCCGAACCATCAACGGCCAGCAGCAGCTCCCACATTCCCTGTGGGCAGACCGGCACTGCGGGCGGCAGCGCCTGTGGGACCGAGGTCGAGAGTTCGGTCAACTGGTGGAGATGGACCAGTCCGCCGGAGATGCCGGAGGCGGTGGTCGTGCGGTTGGAGCCGACGACCACGTGGTTCTGTCCGATACCGACCGACTGGCCGTACTGCTCCTGGGCGTCGGAACTTCCGGAGCCCATAGTTGTTCGAAGCGTCATCACCCCGGAGGCATCGGGGGCGAAGAGGTGGGCCGATCCGGCGAGCACCGGCGAACCTGTAGGGTTCCCGGGCGCGCCGATCAGCACCCGTCCGCGACAGTCGATCGACACCGAAGCCCCGTAGCGAGCACCCACGAAAACGGGCGCAATGAGAGGCTGCGGCGATCCCCACACACCCCCGCTGTTGGTGAAGACATAGGCCGCGCCGGTGGTATTCGGCGCCGTGCCGCCCTGGTTGTCCGCGCCGACGACGAGGCGGTCGCACGCGATGCTGACGGCCGAGCCCAGGCGGCCCGTTGAGGACTGCCCCGGGACGGTCAGTTTCTGCACTTGCGACCACACGTCTGAACTGCCGCTCGGGCGAGTGAAAATGTAGACGGCCCCGCCGCCGTCGGCGTCGGGCGCGCCCACGGCGGCGATGTTGTTCTGCACGCAAACCGATGCGCCGAAGTGGTCCTGGGCGGAGAGGTCGGAAGCGGTCAGTTTCGCGGCTTGAGACCACACGTCCCCGAGTTGCTTGAATAGATAGACCGATCCATGCTGGAAGGCCGATCCGGTCGAATCGTCTTTAGAGCCGACAATCATGATGCTGGTGCGGCTGAGAGCGACCGAGCAGCCGAAACTGTCTACCGAACTGGCATCGGTCGCGGCCAGGGTTTGCGTCAAGGTCCAATTATTCGTAGCGACGCGATTGAACAGGTGCACCTCGCCCGCGAACGTCGCCCCGCCCCCCGGAGCTCCGATCACCACGGAAGTGCCGAAGAGGGCCACGGCCTCGCCGAAGCCGTCTCCGTTCCGAGCGATGGGTGGAAAGAGCACCTCCTCTTGCGTCCACGACCAGAAGGTGCGGCGGTAGACGTGGGCGCGGCCGCTCCGCGAAAAGTCGGGCTCGCCCGCGATCATGGTGTCGCCGTCGATCGCGACCGCCGAACCGAAGAGGTCCTGGCCGGTGTCGAACGGTGGGAGCTCCGCCTGAACAACCCATGACGTTCCAGAGAGGTCAAAGGCGTGGACACCGCCGACGTTGTCTCCGGCGGCGTTGTCGGCGCGGTCGGCACCCACGATAAGGCTGCCGCCCGAGAGCGCCAGCGCGCTGCCGAAGTTCTCACCCTTCCCGGAGACACTAGAGTCCCGCGTCCACGTGGCGCCGGAACCCGCGAACACTTCGACCCGGGATGAGCCGTCGGGAAGCTGAGGAGCCCGCGCTGCGGCCACGGCGATGCGCCCCGGCGTGATCGCCACTTGGAACCCGAAGTACGAGGATGTGCCGTTGGAGAGCAGCCGCGCCTGCTCTGTCCAAACGGTGCCGCTGGAGTTGCACGTGAAGATACGG
>CAYMWG010000270.1:0-1166 GCA_964393765.1 uncultured Phycisphaeraceae bacterium | reverse complement strand
CAGCCGCGCCTGCTCTGTCCAAACGGTGCCGCTGGAGTTGCACGTGAAGATACGGGCCTCGCCGGCGTCCGCGTTGTCCAGAATACCGCGCCGAGGGGCCCCGATCACCGCGGTGTTGCCCGAGATCGCGACCGAACTGCCGAACCGATCGTCAGCGAGCGTGGTGGAGCCGAAAAAGGACTGCTCGAAGTCCCACACCACACCGTCTATCAGCAACACGCGCTGGAATGCGTAGGCCTTTCCGAAGTCCACAGCGGGTCCGTTGTTCCAGAACGGGGCACCGACAATCGCGACGGTTCGGGGGGTGGGAAAGCCGAAACTCGAGAGCGCCACCGAGGTGCCGAACCCCGCCCCGCTCTGCGGGTCCGGTGCGACCAGCTTCTGCTCCTGCGACCACGTGCTTCCCGAGCGTCTGAAGATGTACGCCGCGCCCCCAAGGCCGTTCCCGTCCGCGCCGGCGATCAATGTGCTGCCCAAGAGCGATACCGAACCCCCGAAACGATCCCCGGAGGCGGCATCCGCGGGCACGATCTTTGCCTGCTGGGTCCAGGTTGAGTCAACAGCGCCAGACCGCGTAAATACATACACCGCGCCGGTTTCCACATTCGAAGCGCTCCGCGAAGTCCGCGCGCCGATGACGATCGTGTTCCCCGATATGGCGACCGACATAAAAACGCCTCTGCTCAGCCCGGTGTCCGACGTCGTCAACCTGTGCCGTCCGATCCACGGCGACGTCGCGCTCGCGCGAGTGAACACATCTGCGGTCACCGGTATCGTGACCGCCAAATTGTCGGGACCGGCCACCACGAGCGTGTCGCCGTCCAACGCCATCGATACTCCATAGTTATCGCCATCGAGCCCGGGCGCCGGGCGCAGGGTTGGCCAGGGCGTGGGCTCGGCCACGAGCACTTGCGCGTGCGCCTGGGTGGGCGTGATCACTGCGCCGCACACGGCGATAGCCGCGAATGAACCCACCAACCACTGGACAAATCCGCGCATGTTTGAACTCCGCATGGCCACACTCTCGGTCGTAAAGATTCTAAAACGCCCAACGAAGCTGCAACTCGGGGTTTGCCGCCGAGGAGCCCGGAATGCGCTTCTGTCATGGAAGAGTACACACCGCGCGAAGAGTCTAGCCATGAGCTGGCGGGGAGTGCGGTACTAAG
>CAYMWG010000269.1:0-4225 GCA_964393765.1 uncultured Phycisphaeraceae bacterium | reverse complement strand
GCCCAAGAAGGACGACCCGAAGAAGGACGAAGGCAAGGCAGACGACAAGCCCAAGAAGGATGAGCCCGAACTCCTCGACGGCATCCCCGAGTGGTTCGTGGGCCCGATGCTCACCGACCTGGTCGCCCACGAGGTCGGCCACACCCTGGGCCTGCGCCACAACTTCAAGGCCTCATCCATCTACAAACTCAGCGATATCAACTCCGATGCCGTCAAGGGCAAGAAGCCCTTCACCGGCTCGGTGATGGACTACACCCCCGTCAACATCAACCGCGAGTCCGGCCCCGTGCAGGGCGACTACACGATGATCGACATCGGCCTCTACGACTTCTGGGTCATCGACTACGGCTACGGCAGCGACCCCAAGAAGGCCCTCGCCCGCGTCTCCGAGCCTGAACTGGCCTTTCTCACCGATGAGGATGTGGGCGGACCCGACCCGCTGGCCCGGCAGTACGACTTCTCCGCCGACCCGCTCGACTACGCCACCAACCAACTCCGCCTGGTGAAGTACTACCGCGACCGCCTGCTCGCCAAGTTCGTCAAGGACGGCGAGAGTTGGTCCAAGGCGCGACGCGGCTACAACCTCACGCTCAACCAGCAACTCCAGTCCATCAACATGATGGCCGCGTGGGTTGGCGGCGCGCACATCAGCCGCGATCGCAAGGGCGACCCCAACGGCCGCGCCCCCATCCAGGTCGTCCCCGCGGCGACGCAGCGGGCAGCGCTGAAGTTCGTCACGGACAACGCCTTCACCGATGCCGCCTTCGGCGTCACGCCGGAGATGCTCCAGTACATGACGGTCGACAAGTGGTGGGACAACGGCGGGCAGTCGGAGATCATGGAAGAGCCGACGTGGCCGATCCACGACCGGATCCTCGGCGTTCAGGCCGCGGCCATCACGATGGTGCTGAACCCGACGGTGCTCAAGCGTGTGTACGACAACGAGTACCGCGTGCCGGCCGACCAGGACATGCTCACACTGCCGGAGTTGATGAACACCGTCACCGGGGCGATCTGGACCGAGGTCGAGACGGCGCCGGCCTCCTCGTTCTCGAACCGCAAGCCGTTCATCTCCAGCATCCGGCGCAATCTGCAACGCGAGCACCTCGACCGGCTGGTGGACCTGTCCATGCCGGGCACGGTGCGGGGCGCGGCGGGCAAGCCAATCTCAAACCTCGCCACCGCCAAGTTGCGCGATCTGCGCGAGCGTATCACGCGAATCACGGACTCCGATGCGGCGGGCCGGATCGACGACTACTCCAAGGCCCACCTCGCCGAGGCGGGCCTCCGCATCGACAAGGTGCTCGACGCCTCATACATCTACAACGCCAACAAGATCGGCAACAGCGGCGACGCGCCGCGGTTCTTCTTCGGCCAGCCCGCGCCCGCTACGGGCAACCCGGGCGGACTGGCCCCGGGCATGGGAAGCGACCCGGTGTACTACGACTCGCAGTCCGAGGTCCCGCCGCGGTAAGCCACGGCGCGCTCGAACTCTTCACTGAATCTCAAAGGCCCTGGACGCGAAGTCCGGGGCCTTTTTCGTCGGAGCCTGGAGCGCCCCCCCAGCGACGGGTTGCGCGAGGGATCGAACCTCGCGCCAACATCTCCTGCCATGCGGGAACTCCGAGCCCAAACATCATGCATCCGGTGCAACCCGTCGTTGGCGCTCCGGGCTCTGAAACGGTTGCGATTTGCGCGTACGCTTGGCCCGTGAACGCCCGCGACCTCACGCTCACGCAACTCGCCGGTGCGATCGCGCGGAAGCAGATCAGCGCCGAAGAAGCAACCCGCGCTTCCCTCGACCACGCCTCCGCCACCGAACCCGCGATCCACGCGTTCCTCGAAGTCTTCGAGGAGCAGGCGATCGCGCAGGCCCGCGGCATCGACGAGCGCCACGCCAGACATGAGCACCCCGGCCCGCTCGCGGGAGTGCCCATCGCGCTCAAGGACAACATCTGCCTCGCGTGGGGCAGGACCACCTGCGCCTCGCGCATGCTGGTAAACTACCGCTCGCCCTACACCGCGACCGCGGCCCAGCGGCTCATCGACGCCGGCGCAGTCATCATCGGGAAAACCAACCTCGATGAGTTCGCGATGGGCTCCTCGTGCGAGAACTCGGCGTTCGGCCCGACGCGCAATCCGTGGGACACGTCGCGCGTGCCGGGCGGATCATCGGGCGGCTCTGCCGCGGCGGTCGCGGCGGGCGTGGTTCCCGGCGCGCTCGGGTCAGATACGGGCGGCTCGATCCGCCAGCCCGCGGGCTTCTGCGGCATCGTGGGCCTCAAGCCGACGTACGGGCGCATCTCGCGCTACGGGTTGGTGGCGTACGCATCGAGCCTCGACCAGATCGGCCCGCTGACGCGCAGCGTGGGGGATGCCGCGCTGCTCACTCGGATCATGGCGTTGGGGGGGGCGGATGAGAACGACGCGACGACCTCCACCCGCGCGATGCCCGACCTGCTCGCGCAACTCGAGGAGCCGGTGAGCCGATTGGTGATCGGCGTGCCGACATTCGCGCGCTCGCCCGCGAACCATCCGGGCGTGAGCGCTGCGCTGGAGAGGGCGATTACCGCGCTGAAGAGCGAGGGCACGCGGGTGATCGATGTCGATCTGCCGCACGCGCCGTACGCGATCGCGGCGTACTACTTGATCGCCACAGCCGAGGCGTCGAGCAACCTGGCCCGGTTCGACGGCGTGCGCTACGGCCGGCGCGCGACGCTCGGCGAGCAGGAAGGCCTGCTCGAACTCTACTGCCGCTCGCGATCCGAGGGACTCGGGCCGGAGGTGCAGAAGCGGATCATGCTCGGCACGCACGCGCTGAGCAGCGGCTACTACGACGCCTACTACGCGACCGCGCTGCGCGCACGCCGGCTCATCAAGCAGGACTTCGACAGCGCGCTGGCCATGTGCCACGCGCTGCTGCTGCCCAGTTCCCCCGGCCCCGCGTTCAGGCTCGGCGAGAAGACCGGCGACCCGCTCGCGCTGTATCTTGAAGACGTCTACACGGTCGGCGTGAACCTCGCGGGCCTGCCGGCGATCACACTCCCCGCGGGGTTTGCGCAGGTGGAGGGCGCGGCTGAGCCGCTGCCCGTCGGCGTGCAACTCATCGGCCCGGCGTGGCAGGAGGACGTGCTGCTCCGCATCGCGCGGATGCTGGAAACAGCGATCGCCGACAAGGAAGGCCAGAAGCGGCCACGGATTTGCACGGACCCGCGCGGATCGGATTGAACACCGTTTCGGCAGACGTTCAACAGATGGGACAGATCGAAATCATCCCCTGCCCGTCTCTCGAATCCAGTTCGGCATCCTGCCGATCATCTGCTTTGGTCCGATCCGTCCTCATCCGTGTCGATCCCTGGCCATTCCTGATCCCAGTCGCTCACTTCCCCTCGCGCTTCAGATCAAACTCGAGCGACCCACCCTCCGTCAGCACCACGCTGATCCTCAATCGGTCCGGATCGGGGCAGTGATACACCACCCTCGTGAGCATGTCCGCGTTGGCCGTGGGCGTGAAGACCGCCCGGCGCTCACCCTTCTCGGTGAGTTTGAGCGTCATGGGCTTGTCGCCCTCGCCGCGGACCGCGAGCGTCGGCGAGAAGTGGTGCAGCCGCAGGACCACGTCCTCGCCCTCGGAGGTGATCGCCAGAATCTCCAGCATGTTCGGCGAGCCGCTCGCCTGGTCCCACCTGAACATGCCCAGCATCGTCCCAGCGCGCGGCGCGGACCAGTGCTCCTCGCGATTGCCCGCGGCGTTCATCTCGATCCATCGTCCCACCATGAAGGCGAGGGGGGCGAGTGAGTCGGCGGGCTTGGCGCTCGCAGGGGCGGGCGAAGCGGCGGACGGCGCAGCGGGCTGCTTGGGCGCGACCTGCGGCTGGGCAAGGGTGCTGACGAGTAGCGAGCCAGCCGCGACCGCGACAACGAGTGCGAACGTCTGACCGAGCATGGGAGACTCCTGGGATAGTTGGAAGCGACTGGGTGTGGACTTCTCTGTGCGCTCGCGGGTGCCTCCGAGTTCCACCCCTCTCGCCAACCCGTCGCCACGGGGGGCTACTCCCGGGTCTTATGGAATCACTCATTGAGCACGAAGCCGCGGGTCGCGTACAGCGACTCGATGCGCTCAATCGCGGGGTCGGCCTCGGGCAGTTCCTGCCCGATGGCCACGATCAGATCGACGAGGCCGTGAAAGTCGGCGAGGCTGATGAACTCGCGCGCCACCCGGGGC
>CAYMWG010000268.1:0-4234 GCA_964393765.1 uncultured Phycisphaeraceae bacterium | reverse complement strand
GTGCAGATAGGTCGCTGAAGTACTCCGACTCCTGCATGTACGCGTGCCCATTCGTGAATACGAAATGTGCATCGATCTCTGCAAGTTTGTGGAGCGAAGAGACCAGGATTGCGATCTCGGCATTCTGTCGCTTGATAACGCCGTTGTAGCCAGTCTTGATGTTGAGCAGCATGATCGATTTGGGGGTGAAGTAGAAGGGCACGTAATCGGCGAGTGTCCCGCCAGGCGAAATCGGAACCGGATGTCCGGAGCGCTTGTCGATGAGTTCCGGCAGGCCGATGGGGATGAAGTTCTGGTCAACAGTCATACTCGAGCGGCAGTGCAGCCCGTGCTCGAGAATCCACGGCACATTGCGAATGTGCGTGATCCTGAAAATCCGAGCGCTGGCTGGGCCGAGTGGGGGCATAGGCCGGATTGTTCGCTTGTCGCTGGCGGAAGGAGCTACCGGGCTCGCGCGAGGTTCAGGCGCATGAGATTGGCGAGGACGGGCTCTTCGTTCTCGGCGCGGCGGGCGGTGAGGGGGTGGCCGTCGGGCATCGGCTGGCCTGCGCCGGTATCGGTCCAGACGTCGGGCCAGACGTCGGGCCAGACGTCGGGCCACTCGCCTTCGGGGTCGGTGGCGGCGTAGGCGGAGAGGACCGCGCGGTCGCGGCGCTGGTGCGCGAGGCGGAGCCAGGTGGGGCGCTCGTTGTAGAGGTTGGTGAGGGTGCGCTTCTTGAGGCGCTGGTCCTGTGCGGCCGCGGGGCTCTGAAGGACTGCGCCGCCATCTTTGTCAAGCCATCGGTTGCCCCCCGGGCGCTGACAGGGCTACAGCAGACTCGCCGCCAGGCTCGCCAGTTCGCTGCGCTCGCTCTTGGTCAGCATGACGTGCCCGACGATCGGGATGCCCTTCATCTTCTCGACGATGTACGACAGGCCGTTGGACGACTGGTCCAGGTACGGATTGTCGATCTGCTGGATGTCGCCCGTGAGCACGACCTTGGTGCCCTCGCCGACGCGCGAGACGATGGTCTTGATCTCGTGGGGCGTGAGATTCTGGGCCTCATCGACGATCATGAACTGGTGGGGGATGGAGCGGCCGCGGATGTAGGTCAGCGGCTCGAGGACGAGTTTGCCATCGGCCATGAGTTTGCGGATGCGCTGCTCGGTCGAGTGGCTCTCGGCGGTCTGGTGCATGGGGTTGCCGCGGGTGGAGAGCAGGTATGTCAGGTTGTCGAAGATCGGCTGCATCCACGCGGTGAGTTTTTCGTCCTTGTCGCCGGGGAGGTAGCCGATGTCGCGCCCCATGGGCATGATGGGACGGGCGACGAGCAGTTTCTCGTAGCGCTCCTCGTTGAAGACCTTCGCCATGCCCGCGGCCACCGCCAGCAGCGTTTTGCCCGTGCCGGCGGAACCGAGCAGGGTGACGAGCCGCACCTCGTCGTCGAGCAGCAGGTCCATCGCCATCGTCTGCTGAACGTTGCGGGAGATGATGCCGAAGATCGGCTTGCGCGGGTTGTTGACGGGGATCAGGTGGCCCGTGTCGGCGAGCCGGCGCGCGAGGCCGGTGTGGCTGTCGTCCTTGGCGTCCTTGAGGATCAGGAACTGGTTGGCGAAGAGTTCGCGCTTGTAGACCAGGCCCTCCTCATCGGTGTCGCTGAGGACATCGGCGATGCGATCGACCGCGAGCATCCGCTCGGCGTACAACTCGTCGATCAGTTCGCCGTCGGCGGGGACCTCGTAGAAGCCGCGGTAGAGACGGTCGGCATCGACCTTCTGGTTCTCAAAGTCCTCGGTGCGGACGCCCAGGGCATCGGACTTGATGCGGGCGTTGAGGTCCTTTGAGACGAACACCGCGCGCTTGCCCCCGGCGTGCAGGCTCCAGGCGACGGCGATGATGCGGTTGTCGGGCGAGTCCTCGCGCAGGACGTTGGGACGCGTGTGCTCGGCGACATCGATGCGGACGTCCCATCCGTCGCTGGCCTCGCCGGTCGCGGACTGGTTGCTCGCGCCCTCATCGCCGGCGGAAGAGGCCTGGCCGACGGTGGGACTCGCGGCGGGCCATCGGACACCCTCGATCAGTTTGCCGCGGGAGCGGAGGCGGTCGAGGTGGCGGATGCACTCGCGCGCGTTGCGCCCGATGTCGTCGTTCTGGCGCTTGAGTTTGTCAAGTTCCTCGATGACGGCGAACGGGATCACAACGTGGTTCTCTTTGAAGACGAACAGCGCGTTGGGATTGTGGAGGAGGACGTTGGTGTCGAGCACGAAATGCTTGACGCCGGTCTCGCTCGATGCCAACGGCCCGTCCTGGCTCTGGGCATGATGCTCGCGGGCAGGGCCCGTGGCGGAGGAGGTGGACGGAGAAGACGGACGCCTGCCTGAGCGTCCGGTCACGGATTCCTGTCGGGCCACGCTGGACATCGCTTGCTGAAATCTCCTTCCGTCCGTGATCGGACCCCTCTCCGGCTGGGGGCCACTCGTGGGCCGCAATGTTACAGGACTCATCGGCCTTGCGTCGAACCGGGTTGAGCGGACGGTACCTTGTCCAGGGCCGTGCGGGGGCCTGGATCGCGAATGTCATACGAACGCGGCGAAGCCGAGGATCACCGCGATCACGATCGCAAAGAGAACTTTGGCGATGGTGGCGGCGAGGCGGCCAACGGCCGCGCCAGCACCGATGGTCGTGGCCTCGCGCCAGGTCTTTGCGCGGTTGTGCCGCTCGGCGAGGAGCGCGCCCCCGCCAGCACCCAGCGCGGCCCCCAGGATCGTGCCGAGGATCGGGATCGGGATCATGAATGTTCCGAGGAGCGCGCCGGCCAGCCCGCCGATGACCGAGCCGATTGCGCCGCGGCGCGTCCCCCCCGCTTTCTTTGCCCCGAGGGCCGAAGCGAAGATCTCCACGGCCTCGGCGATGAGGCCGAGCAGGACGCACGCGCCCAGCGTCCACCAATCAAACATCATCACCGGCGGCGCTTGGAGCAGGAAGTACGTCTGTGCGCCCGCGGCGATGAGGATCATGAGCCAGATGCCGGGGAGCGTGAGCGCGGTGACGGCAATGCCCAGGAGCGCGCCGACGACCACAACGCTTGCCGCGAGAGTTTCCATCAGACGGTTTGGCCCCAAGACAGAGGCGGAGCAGAGCCGGAGATGTCTTTGGCTCTGCGGGGGGCAGTCGAGTGGGCGGAGCCCCCTGACACGGAGGGTACGGAGCCGGAATCAAGAGCGAAATCGGAGGAGAGGCGGAGAGAATGTCGGGAAGGAAAGGCGGGGAGCCCCCTCCGGCCGCTGTCGCGGCCACCTCCCCCTGCGGGGGAGGAGCCCGGGCACGGAGTACCGGGGTGCCCAGTTACTGATTGGGATTCTCAGCGCCGGCGTTGCCGGTCGCGGCGACAGGCTCCGCCTCGGGCGAGCTTGCGCGCACGGAGTCCGGGAACGCTTCCTTCTCCATCGTGAGCACCCACTCCTCAAGCGGGACATGGCGGAGGAGGTCGAGCGTCTGCGTGGTGCCGTCCTTCAGGTGCATCGTGACGAAGAACTTGTGCCAACGCCGCTTGTCGAACTCCTTGACATCGCCGGGGGCGATGCGCGTGCCCGAGGGGAGCACCAGCGTCCGGGTGGCGGGCTCCCAGCGGAACTTTTTGGAGGCCGCGCGGATCATGGTCAGGATCATCCATGCCCCGCCGCCGAAGCCCACCGCGACGAACACCCACTGCAGCGGCATGTCGTAGCCCGAGAGCGGCTTGACCTGGTCGCGCGTGTTCCATTTCTGGGTCAGTTCCCCCAGCAGTCGTTGGGGAGCAAGTTCATCGGGCGCACCCGCCCCCGCCGAGTCCACAAGGCCGACGCCCCGCGCGGGGTCGTACCGCACGGTGCGTGTTGCCGCATCCGCAAAGTCCTTGGGCAACTGGCCCGGAGAGATGACGACCTGGGGCTCAGTGGTAAGTTTCCACGTCCTCGCCAGCGCCTCGAGCCATTCGAACCTGGCGGAATCGAACCTGGCACGCCGGTACTCCGTCCCCTGAGCGCTCGATGTTGCCGCCCTCTTGAGTTCCTCCGCGCGCGGCCGGAGTTCGTCGTACGCCCGCTTGGGATCGGCGATGGCGAGTTCCGCGGGCGCGAGCCGCCCCGATTCCGAGGCGGCGACCAGGTAGTTTCGGAGTTTGAAGGAGGCGTCCTCGAGGCCGCGCCGCGGATAGAAATAGAGTGCATCGGCTAGTCCCCAGACGCCGAACACGAGCAGCACCGAGAGGAAGAC
>CAYMWG010000267.1:0-4238 GCA_964393765.1 uncultured Phycisphaeraceae bacterium | reverse complement strand
GCCGCCACCGTGTATGCTCACCCTCCCAAGCCACCCTGGACGCCCATGGACAACTCCACTCCCTCCGCCGCCATCGCCGCGGGCGAGCCCTTCGCCCCGGATATCCGCACGCGCCTGTACCTGTGGATGAGCGCGATCTTCGTAACCAGCCTGCTGCTGGCAAACATCCTGGGCGTCAAGTTGTTCCGGTTCGATCTCTTTGAGGGTCGGCTGGCCGTCGAGCACACGGTGGGCATGTTGCCCTTCCCGATCACGTTCTTGCTCACCGACCTGCTCAACGAGTACTACGGCAAGCGCGCTGCGCGGCGGGTGACCTACGTCGCCTTCGCGATGGGCGTGCTGGCGTTCCTGCTGATCTCCATCGGGCGGGCGATGCCCATCCGCGAGGGCATTCCGGGCACCGCCGATGCCAAGTCCTTCGACCTCATCTTCGGCGCTTCTTCCCTGATGTACATCGCCTCGATCGCGGCCTTCCTCGTCGGCTCTCTGCTCGACATCTGGCTCTTCGGGCTCCTGAAGCGATGGACCCGCGGCCGGCTTATCTGGCTGCGCGCGACAGGCTCCACCGTCATCTCGCAACTGTTCGACTCGCTGATCGTCTCCTTGATGTTCTTCATGGTGCTGCCTGCGCTCGTCGGGAGCGACAGCGCGGACGCGGGGTTCGTTGCCCGGACCGCGCTCACCGGATACATACTCAAGTTCGTGATCGCCGTCGCGCTCACACCGCTCATCTATCTGGGACGCTGGCTCATCAGGGCGCGGCTCGGCCTGATGCCGCTCCCGCCCGAAGCCGCGGCCTGAGGCGGATCATCGCGCCAGCAGCACGACCGCGTGCGCCTCCACCGCCCGCCCCTCCCCCACCGCGTCCACACCCTCGTGGCTCTTGCCCTTCACGTTCACCGCGCCCGCCTCCACACCCAGTAACGCCGCGATGTTCGCCCGCATGGCGTCCTTCACCGCGCCGATGCGAGGCTTCTCCAGAATCACCGTCGCATCCACGTTCACCACCCGCCACCCCGCGGCACCCACCCGGCGAACCGCTTCGATCACAAACTCACGCGAGTCGCGTCCGGCATTCTCCGCGGCGGTGTCCGGGAACATCTGGCCGATGTCGGGCATGGCCAGAGCGCCCATCATCGCATCAACCAGCGCGTGATAAAGCACATCGCCATCAGAATGGGCGACCGGGCCTTTCGGCCAGTCCAGCATCACTCCGCCGATCACCAGTGCCCGGCCGCGGCCCAAAGGGGGCCGATCCTCCAGCCGATGCAGGTCGTACCCGTGCCCGATCCGAAAGCCCTCTACGCTTGCCATCGACGCTCCCCGCGACCACCTGCCGCCACCCCTCCCCCACCGGCTTCAATCGGGTACATTCGCACGGTTGGACGATACACAAACTCCGCGTGCCGGGAAGATTCGTGCCTTGATCGACCTGTCCCCCTTGACCGCATGCCTCCCAAACTCACCAGATATTCCAGAGTTCCAAGATTCGCGGCGATGCCGCGCTACAGGAGAGAAAACATGACCCACGACCGTTCGATTCGCTCCGGCATCCTCATCGCACTGAGTCTTTCCGCCAGCGCGGCCTGCACGCTCCTGACGGCGTGCCAGAACACCGGCGGCGGCCTCAGCCTCTTCAGCGAGGGCGGCACGGGGATCTCGGAGGACAAGCACGTTTATGTCAGCCGCGCATGGCAGCCGTGGACGGTCACGCTCAGGGATACGCGCACCGGACAGGCCTTCTGGTCGATCGATGTGCCTGTCGGAAAGAAACTTGCGATGCAGTTCCTCGAGGCGCACGGCACAAAGAGTGATTTCACTCCAGACTTGATGAAGTGGGGGCTGATGGATGAGTTCGACCCATACACCAATCTGGGCAACTCGCTACCTGTCCCCCCGGCCGATGTCCGACGCATCGAACCCACACTTCGCGCGACGCCGGAACTGCCGGCGGATATGACCGGACGCACAACAGCGACGGCTCCTGTTCAGGTCCGCTGATCGCTGCGCAGTTTACGCGCGTTCTCGCAACTCTTTGTCCCGCCTGTGGCTAGGCATGGCTTTGCGAACAGAGTTCGGGTGAAATTCGGAAGTTATCTCGACGAGCGACGTGGTGTCGGTTCCTGTCAATAAATCATGGAGAACCCGTGTACAACCGATAAAACCTCGTTTTGTACCCGGAATCGTGGTATGCTTTGCTCATGTTCAACAACCCGAGCCAGACCGTTTGTGAGGGAAGAGAGGTCTGTGCTGCTCGTCGTGGTGGATTCACGATCATCGAGCTGCTTGTTGTTCTTGTGATCATCGCGATCCTGATCGCGCTCCTGCTCGTCGGCCTGCGCGGCGCGAGGGAGGCGGCAAGGACCACCGTGTGCCTGTCGAACCAACGACAGATCGCGCTGGCCTCGCTCAACTACGCGAATCACAACAAGGACTACATCCTCCGCGAGGGATCGGTGCGGCCCGCGCCAAACGATCGCGACCGCCTGAGTTGGGCGGTTGGGGCCCGACCCTACCTCGATGACCACGTCGCCTCCGACGTGGATTTGGACGACCTGTTCGCCAACGCGCCTTACTACAAAGACCCGTCGCGCCCGCGCGATCGTCACAACATTCACTTCGTTGTCAACGCGTTCCCGTTCATCATGGTCCCCGATGGCATGGGTGGCATGTCGCCCCAGGTAGACCTCCGGGGCCTCCCCAACTTCCTCTATCGGCGCGGGCCAACCAAACTCACCCGCCTCGCGTTCCCCGAGCAGACGCTTTACCTCACCGAGTTTGGGGATGACGCGAGCGAGTCCCTCGCCAACCAGAACGAGGGGTATCCGCCTACCGATATCTACCGGTCTCAACTCTATGACGTGTGGCACCCGCTTCATATCACGGAAGGGTCGACCACGCTCCGCATCGCGCCCCGGCGTCACGGCTCTTCGGGCAACGCGGCGTTCATGGACGGCCACGCCGCGACCATGCGCGCTTCTGATCTGACGAAACTCCCCCCGGAGAGCAATATCTGGGACGACCGCGACTACGGCGTCCGGCTGAACTGAGGTCGGGGTTGCGGATGCTTCACGGCACCCCGCATCGGATTGCGCGTATCCGCGCGATTGCCGGGGCACCGTCATTCCGGAACGAATCGGGAAAGACATGCACAACCTATTTCTGGCATTTCAAGTGGAGGTCGCTGGAACATGAATCTTTCCCCTCGCCCAGGTCGGACCGTCAGTGAGGAAAGCGCCGGCCGTGTTGCTTGTCGTCGCGGGTTCACCATCATCGAGTTGCTTGTTGTGCTTGTCATCATCGCGATCCTGATCGCGCTCCTGCTCGTCGGCTTGCGCGGCGCGAGGGAGGCGGCAAGGACCACCGTGTGCCTGTCGAACCAACGACAGATCGCGCTGGCCTCGCTCAACTACGCGAATCACAACAAGGACTACATCCTCCGCGAGGGATCGGTGCGGCCCGCGCCAAACGATCGCGACCGCCTGAGTTGGGCGGTTGGGGCCCGACCCTACCTCGATGACCACGTCGCCTCCGACGTGGATTTGGACGACCTGTTCGCCAACGCGCCTTACTACAAAGACCCGTCGCGCCCGCGCGATCGTCACAACATTCACTTCGTTGTCAACGCGTTCCCGTTCATCATGGTCCCCGATGGCATGGGTGGCATGTCGCCCCAGGTAGACCTCCGCGCACGCGGGGATTTCCGTTACAGTCGCGGCCCCACCAAGCTCACCCGCCTCTCGTTCCCCGAGCAGACACTCTACCTTACCGAACTCGCCGAAGACGAGGACGAGGCCTTGGCGAAGTGGAACGAGGGTTTCCCGCCGACGGACATCTATCGCTCGCAGTTGTACGACGTCTGGGATCCGCTCCACATCACCGAGGGCTCTGCGTTGCTGCGCATCGCGCCGCGCCGCCACGGCTCGTCCGGGAACGCCGCGTTCATGGACGGCCACGCCACCACCATCCGCGCATCGGACCTGACCAAACTTCCCCCGGAGAGTAATATCTGGGACGATCGCGACTATGGTCGCGGCCCGAACTGACCCGCCGCTGCTCCAGGCCCGTTCCGGTACAACAATCTGTCCTGCTCGGGCCGACGCCGGGTCGTCGGCCTTTTCTTAGCGCACCCGAGTCCGGAGATCCCTCCATGCTTGTCGTTCAAGCCATGCACTTGCTGGCCCTCCCGTTCGTCGTGCTCGCCTCGGCCCCTCCCGTCCCGGCTGTTGCACCAACAA
>CAYMWG010000266.1:0-4280 GCA_964393765.1 uncultured Phycisphaeraceae bacterium | reverse complement strand
GCGCCCTTGGGGGGGGCGGGGGCGGGCAACGCAACGCGAGAGGCGAGGATCAAGAGAATGCCGTACGCGATCTCGTGAACCGCCTGTTTGCCGATCCCTACGGCTGGCTGTCGGCGAACGCGTCGCGTCTGTCCACCGAGAAGATCGCGGACGACCAGGCGACCGTGCTGCTCGATGGCAAGCCGCTGATCCCGGTGATCGGTCTGCCGATGCTGGAGCGCGACGGCAAGTGGTACATCTCGCTGCCGACGAACATGCCGCCGTTGAGCGCGGGGTGGCCCCGCAGCAAGCCGCAATGGGACATCGTCCGCGCGTTGTTGACCGTGGTGGACAAGGCCGTGATCGAGATGACAGAGGATGTGCGTCAGGGGCGGGTCGGCACCCTTGACCGCCTTGCGCTCAATGCGCAGGAAAAGATGTTGATGCCCGCGGGGATCAGTTTCATCGCTTATCAGCGAGAGATCGAAGTGCGGTCACGGCTGGACCGGCGATTGACACAGTTCCGCACACGCCTGCGGGAGTGGGTGAAGCACTGCCGCGAGAAAGATCGGGAGGTCTCGCCCAGTCTGCTCCAGGCCATCGAGCGCATAGCGCCGGTGGAACTGGAGAAGATGGTCCGCAAGCGCACGCCGCTGGCCATCGACACACTCTCGAATGCGCAGTTCGAGGACACGGTTTCCCAGTGGCTGGCGGGCAACGGGCTGAGCATCGCGCTCGACGGCCTTCTCGATGGCGCGAGCGTTGATGCCTTGGCGGACTCGTGGATCGCACGGCAGAGCAAGGCGTCAACCGGCAAAAAATAAAGGACCGGGTACCCAATGGCCGCGGTCAAGTCAACACGCTCATCGCCAGCGGCCGGATGCCGATGTGGAGTTCCTCCGCGGCGGGCAGCACGCCCGCGTGCTCGCCATCGAGCTGGAGCGGCACGGGCGACTTCGGCACGATGACAATATCGGTGCCCAGCGCGTACGGAACGCCGTAATGTCCGAGGTGCGTGCCGCGCATGACCTGCAAGGCCCGTCGGACAAGGCCCACACGCGAATCGATCGGCAGGAACAGCACATCCAGCACCCCGTCGGTCATGCTGGCGCCGCGTGCCGGATTGAGGCGTCCGGCGTACTGGCGGGAGTTCGCAATCACCACCATCCCTGCCCGCTCCGCGACCAGCACCCGCCCGTCAACGCGGATGCTGAGGGACACGAAGCGCGGCCGGACAAACTCCGATGCGCAGTGGCGTGCGTAGGTAGCGTGAGAGATTCCGCCCCGCCGGGCTGCCGCAACGCGCTCAACGACGCACGAGTCAAACCCCACACTCGCCATCAATAGGAAGGGCCTGGCAGCGCACACGCCCACATCGACCTTGCGGGGCTTCATGCGCTCCAGCGCGCTGAGGATGCACGGGATGCTGGAGATTCCAAACTCGCGAGAGAACAGGTTCTCCGTTCCAAGGGGGAACTGCACGAGGGGAACACCGGCTTCCATTGCCAGGGGCGCCACGTGGTGTACGGTGCCGTCCCCGCCGGCCACGATCAGCGCGACAGCGCTCCGAAGGGCGATCACCAGTTCTTCATCCCGCGGCATGGACCGGTTGACCTCGCGCACGTTCGTCTCGTGCCCCGCGGACCCGAGGCGCAGGACGAGTTCGTCGACGGCCCGGCGGCCCGCCGCGCGTCCGGAGATCGAGTTTCGGAGAACGACCAGACGCATAGGGTCCAAGCGTAGCGGCGGGCGGGCCTGCTTCTCAGCGCTCGCGGGGCGGCTGGTGACGCGGGCCGGCCCCCACGCCAGATCGGCGGGCGGCGGCATCAGCGCTGGCGCGAAAGCGATCGAGTTTGGCCTCCGCGGCAACGTGGTTCCAGATTGCCCATCTGGCCATGCTCTGCAACTTGAACAGGCAGTAAAGAAAATACACGGGTGGCATGAACACCATCGCGATGATGAAGGTCGCCAGCAGGCCGCCGATGAAACTCCCGAGGATGTGGGTATAGGTGTTCACCACGGCCAGCCCGAGGACGACGCCGCAGAAGCAGATGGTCCAGGCACAGCCGCGGAGGCTCTGCGCCAGCGAAGAATCCTCGGCCCAGTCGGCGATGTTCGCCAGCAGCGCGCATGTGGGCGCAAGGCCACCGACCGCGATCAACAGGGAGAGCGAGGCCGCGCCAATGCCGGTGTAGAGCGCACCCGTCGAGAGCGAGTTGTTGTAGATGTAGATGCAGAAGGCTGCCAGCAGCGCGGCAAGCGGCCAGAAGCACTGCGTGGCGCGTGCGACTACGCGGAGCGTCCGCCATTCGGCATGGACGTTCACCGTGTTGGTCGGCATCTGGGGACGCGGCCGGGTGCAGAGCCAGACGCCGATGGTCCATGCAGCGCACAGGCCCGCGAGAATCAGAAGGAGCGGGACGTTCCAAACGAACAGGAGCGCGATGATCATTGCCGCCACGCCCGCCGCGGCCAAGAGCAGCAGCACCGCACCGCTCGCAAAGACCTGGAGCCAGGTGATCGGCGCGTGAACCAGTTGGTCGGTGTATCGGGGGGCGCGTTTCCTGCCCTTGATCGGTCGCCCGCACTCGGGGCAGTTGCCCTCGATGCGCAGCCCCCGGAGGTTGTACCCGCAGTGGATGCAGGACCGGTCGTCGACGATCGTGTCGGGCGTCTTGTTGGCCTGGAGGCCGACCGAGTTCGTGCGGGTGCCGGCCATGTGCTTCAGGACAGTCTACAGCGCGGGTATCGCGCGTGGGCGAGCGTCAACAACGGGTTTCTTCGCCGCGGCGACGGCGTCCTTGAAGATCATCAGGCCGGGCGGCTCGCGACGGGTAAGGGACGTATCAAGTCGTGTCCACCACGGGTGCAGGGTCCAGTCGAGGAATCGCTCGGGGTGGGGCATCAGGCCGAAGATGCGGCCGGAAGGATCGCAGATGGCAGCGATGTCCGCGGTGGAGCCGTTTGGGTTGTCAACATACGTCAGGGCGACCTGTCCACCTGCATTGAGCGATGAGAGCACAGAGGGAGACGCGGTAACGAACCGGCCCTCGCCGTGGGCGATGGGCAGGATCAGCGCGGAGGAGCGAAGTTCGTTCTCGTCCTCGCCCTCTCGCCAAAGTTCCGACAAAGAGCGCGTCCAAACGCAGCGAGAGGCGGGGTTTGGGTGGATGCGCACCCAGCGATCGATGAAGCGAGCATCGGCGTTGTGAGTCAGGGCGACGGTCTGTGCCGGTGCTGCGTCTTGCGGCCAGTCGGCATCTTGTGCGGGGCCGGGCAAGAGACCGATCTGTACCAACGCCTGGAATCCGTTGCAGGCACCGATCATCGGCACGCCGCGCTGTGCCGCATCGCGGAGTGCGGGGTACAGACGCTCTCGGAGTCTGACCGCGAGGATGCGGCCCGAAGCAATGTCGTCGCCGTAGGAGAAGCCGCCGGGGAAGCCGATGAGGTCCGCCGAATCGACGCGTGCCGGATCGGCGATCAGTTTATCGACGTGCTCCAGCCGAACGCTCGCGCCGGCCATCTCAAACCCGCGGCACATCTCCGCGTCGCAGTTGGTGCCAGCGGTGCGGATGACGAGCGCTGTGAGCATGGAGGAGTGTACGGCGCAGGCACGCACATCACAATACGAGAGAAGCCCGGCCGAAGCGATCGGCCGGGCTCCAGTGATATCAGATCGGGTCTTGGACAGGATTACATCTTGCCGTACTTGACGCCGCAGCCGTAGGCCTTCGTCTCGGCCTCGGTCACGGTCTCGCCCTTGATCATCTGATTCAGGGCCTGCTTGGCGTAGTTCTTGTAGTCGGCGGCATCGGACTTCTTCTGGTTGTCGATGGCGCCATGGTAAGCGAGTTTGCCGTCCTTGCCGATGATGAAGACGTGCGGGGTCGTCTTTGCGCCGAAAGCGCGACCGGTCTTGCCCGACTCATCGAGGAGGATGGGGTAGGGGAGCGCCCAGTCCTTCTTCATCTTTGCGTTCAGATCCTTGCCGTTTCCCTGCATTCCGGCCGCGCTGGAGTTGATGGCGAGGAACACGACGCCCTTGCTGTTGAACTCCTTGTGCAGGTCGGCGAAGGTGGTCTGGGTCTTGTGGTGGTCCACAATGACAGGGCACTCGGGGTTGAACCACTCGAGCAGGACGATCTTGTCCTTGAAGTCGGACAGTTTCACAGTCTTGCCGTCGGTGTCCATGAGTTCAAAGGCCGGGGCGGTCTCGCCAGTCTTGGCGGCCGTCGTGGTGCCGGGGGTCTTGTCCATCGGCTTGTCCGCCTTGGGCGCGGGCTTGGCCGGAGGTGTGG
>CAYMWG010000265.1:0-4298 GCA_964393765.1 uncultured Phycisphaeraceae bacterium | reverse complement strand
TGTGCGGATGGAGTCGGGCCTGAACGCGCAGACGGTGCAACTGAATGTCAAGCCGGTCCACCCCCATTACTTGCGACTTTCGGTGCCCTCGCCTCTTGAAACTGGCCGCCATCGGTCACATTCTGCGCATATGAGGAAGACGCCCGGCACCTTTGGGGTCCTGAAAGTTCAGCCCATTGCCGCCGCGCCGCGATCGTTGCCCCCACCTCCAGTTGGACTTTCGGAGAACCGACCATGCCAGAACCGAGCACAACCGACGCGGGCATCGCGACATTCAACGTGTCGGCACGACGCCTCCCCATTCTGGTCGCGCCTTGCGTGCTCACGCTGTTTGCCTTATCCGCGGCGGGCCAGTCAATTTCTGCCATCGGAGTCCTGCCGGGCTGGAATCGGTCGGAGCCGAACGCGTTGAGTGCGGACGGTTCGACGGTGGTTGGGCAGCTCATCAACGGCTCTGATCTCTCGCAGTCGCGGGCGTTCCGGTGGAGCCGGGCCGGGGGTACCGTGGATCTGGGGACTTTGGGATTCGGTTCGGTCGCCGGGGCGCGCGGAGTCAGCGAGGATGGCTTTGCAGTCTCGGGAAGTACCCAAGGCCCAGGTGGCCTGAACGTGACGTTCCGCTGGACACAACTCGACGGCATGGTTCTCGTTGACCCGTTGGGGAATGGAATGTGGTCGGGGAACGGAGGGATGAGCGCCAGCGGTCTTGAACTGGCGGGGACGAGCGTTGAGGGCGGATCCATCGCCGCCTATCGCTGGTCGACGTACCTGGGCGGTCAGAACTTGGGCAATCCGTTCGGGTCGGGAGCGTTCGGGAGCGCGATCAGCGCGAGCGGATTTGCCGTAGCGGGGAATGTCAATGCACCCTTTGAGCTTCCCCCGCCTGTCGGGCTCGTGAATGGGTCGCGAGCGTTCCGGTGGTCGGTGGTTGGGGGAATGCAGATTCTCTCGGCGGAGTGGTCGGAGGGCCGCGCGATCAGCGGCGATGGCTCGGTGGTGGTGGGGCATGCGACGTCACTGGACGGAACTCCGTACCGCGCGATCCGGTGGTCGGGCGGTGGGGCTCAGAACCTTGGGAACACGTTCCCGGACGGGCCGAGCGTGTTTGCAACGGCGGTCAGTGGGGACGGGCTCACAGTCGGCGGAAGCACCAGCGGGGCCTCGGGGCGAGGGTGGATCTGGAAGTCCGGACTGGGTATGGTGAACCTGAACGCCTATCTCCCGACCGTCGGCATCGATCTGACTGGGTGGGTCATCGGCGAGGTACGGGGCATCTCGATCGACGGAATGGTCCTGACGGGGCTCGCCGGATTCAACGGAACCAGCCGCGGATATGTGGTGGATCTGCGCAAGGACAGCGATGGCGACGGGCTGTATGACCACTGGGAAACTGAGGGCATTCCGTACTTCGATCAGGACGGCGTGGTGCAGCGCTACATTCTGCCCGGCGCGAATCCGCTCCGAAAGGACATCTTCGTCGAAGTGGACGCGATGGTGGGACGGCAGCCATCACCGGGCGCGATGTCGCGTGTGATCGAGGCGTTCGACCAGTCGCCCGTGCCCGCGGTGCCGGGTCTTGCCGGTGGCCTGCCCGGCATTGCACTGCACCTCGACGTTGATGACATCTCGATCCCCGCCCGCGACTACGGAGAGGACACCCGATGGGCCGACTTCCAGGCCGACAAACTGCTCTTCTCCGCGACCGCGGCGGAGCGTTCGCGCCCGGACCACACGGGCTTGCGTTCGGCGAAAGCGAAGGCCTACAGATACTGCATCTTCGCCAAGCGCATTCCAAACGGAGTGCTGGGGGTCGGGGAGATGGACTCCGATGCGCCGGCCAATGGCCCCCGCAAGGGCGGTAACGATCTGATGGTGGCGACGGGAGACTACGTGCCGCCCCTGGGCAGCATCGAAGACCTTCAGGCAGGCCTGTTCATGCACGAACTGGGCCACACACTAGGGCTGTATCACGGCGGCGCCGATCCTTTTCAGAACCTCAATCCCAATCACTACAGCGTCATGAACTACACGTGGGTCGGCACGCGGGAGTTTGCCGTCGCCGGAACCGCCGTGCTGCTCGACTACTCGCGACAGGCGATGCCGGCACTCAACGAGAACGCGCTCGACGAGACGATCGGCATACAGGGCATGACGCCGTCGCTCGTGCTCCCGATCTACGTGCGCGCGGTGAACACGCCGGGAACGTGCGGCTTCGTGCCCGACCCGGAAACGACCGGCGGACGATGTGATGTGAGCTTGAACTCGGTCTTCTGCATGAACTACGTGTACTTCTCCGGTCCCGTCGACTGGAACAACGATGGGATCATTTCTCCCGCCTCCCGACCGGTGTGCGCCGATTGCAACGGCGATTACTCAGAGAGCGTCTCGCTGGCATGCCCGAACGAGTGGGAACTCCTCGCGTACAACTTCCGCGACTCGCCGCACTACTCCAACGCCATCGCACCGCCAGATTCCTCGCCGTGCCCAACTGTTGAGATGGAGACGTTCCTGTCGTCTCTGCCGCCCCCCCCACCGCCCGTCGAGTGTCCCGTTGCGCCGCCCACAGCGCCCTCGCCCTCGCCCGCGATTTCCGCGTTGTGCGGATCCGCGGCGAGCTTCACGGTCGCGCCGGTGGGCACCGGACCGTTCACCGTGCAGTGGAGGTGGCTCGATCACTCGGAAGGCGCACCGACATGGGTGGACTTCGTCGAAGGCTGGTCACAGGACATCGTGCTCGTCGCAGGTGCTCAGGAGGCGACGCTCCAGATCCACTTCGCCGCGGCATCGTTTTTCGGTGCCGGCGCGGTGGAAGTGTCCTGCCGCATGACGGATGTGTGTGGGCAGTCCGCCGACAGCGGAAGCGGCACGCTGCTGATTGGCGGTACGACCCTTCTTGAGACGAGCGCGACCGATGTGGTCGCGTGCCAGGGAAGCACAGCGCAGTTCTCGGTCAGCGCGAGCAGCGCTGCGGCACCCGTGACCTATCGGTGGTTGCAGGGGGACTCCGAAGAGGGATTCGAGCTTGTGGACGGCACATTGACCCACGGCACGATCGTGAGCGGCGCTGAGTCTCCGACGCTGAGCCTCTCAAACATCGCCGTGGCAGACTTCCCGGAACTTCCAGAGACATTCGCGTGCATCGCTGACGATGGATGCTCGTCGGACAGCTCTCAGGAGTTCAGTTTTTCGGCGCGGGGAGTGCTGATCACGCGTCATCCTGAAAGCGTGGATCTTCCGTGCACCGGCACCCCGGAGGTGAGCTTTGTCGCGGAGGCCGTCGGAATCGCTCCGCTGACCTATCAATGGCTTCTGGGCGGGATGCCGCTGCAAAGCGGCGGGCGTGTGAATGGAGCGGACACCGCCGAGTTGACGATCACGGACCCGCAGAGCCAGGACTCAGGGGCGTACACATGCGTTGTCACGGCGGCTTGCGGGAGCGTTGAGACTGAGGCGGGGTGGCTCGAAGTGGGCTCACCGCGCCTCCTGGTAGACCCACCACACATCCCGCCCGCGTGCCTTCACAATCTTGTGTACTTCCAGGCTCCGGCGATCGGCACGCAGCCGATCACCTATCAGTGGATGCGTAACGGGATCGACCTCGTCAATGACGGACGGGTTAACGGAGCACAGAGCCAGGGCCTGCTGATCTTCGATGTCCGCGAGAGTGACCTGGCCGACTACAGCGTGCGCATCACCAACTCCTGCGGCACGTTGGTGAGTCAGAGCTCGGCCCTTGCGCTCTTCGCGCCGATCGTCATCGCGACTCAGCCGGCCAGCAGCATCGTGTGCCCCGCGGGTTCCGTCACACTCTCATTCGAACTCGCGCTCGAACAGGCCGGACTCTCGTTCAATTGGGAGATCGAAGATCCTCTCTACCCCAACTCCTGGCAGTTCGTATCCGATGGCCCCATCGTCTTCGATCAAGTCGTTTGCGCCGAAGCCTCCGGGAGCTCGACTCACCAACTCACTGTTTCTCTGGCCGCGGCAGGCTCATGCGTGTCTTCATTCCAGGCCCGCTGCACCATTTACCACCAGTGCGAGTTCGTCCAGAGCAATCCGGCGACGATCCGCATTTGCCGCGCCGACTTCGATTGCTCCGGTGCCGTCGCCGTGCCCGACATCTTCTCGTTCCTCGCCGCGTGGTTCGCTCAAGACTCCCGTGCCGACTTCAACTCAGACGGGCAGATACAAGTGCCCGACATCTTCGAATACCTTGCCGAGTGGTTCGCGGGTTGCGCCTGACGCTGAGAGCATGTGTGAGAAGCCGATTCACCCCGGCGCCAAGCGGTGGAGCATCA
>CAYMWG010000264.1:0-4305 GCA_964393765.1 uncultured Phycisphaeraceae bacterium | reverse complement strand
CTCCTTGTCCGTGGCGTCGCTTCCCGAGTCGGGAGCAGCCTCGCCTTCCGACTTCGCAAGCATCCGGCGTGCCAGCACGTCCACAAGCGGGAAGTTGGCCGCTTTGACGATGTCCTGCGCAAGATGTGCGTCCGACATCGCGCGGAACTGGCGCTCCGCCGAGGTCGGCGCGAACGGGTGCGCGGCCTTGCTGGTCTCGCGGAGTTGCGCGAGCATCGGCTGGATGAGCGCGATCGACACCAGTTGCCTCGCGGCGTCTGTGGCCCGCTCTTTGGGTGTCTGTTCCACTGCGCCCGGTCCTTCGACCCGGCGTGCCAGGATCGAGGCGAACTCCCGCTGGCGGTCGCCTTGGGTTCCGCCCCTTCCCACCCCAACCTGCTCGCGCAGCCACACCTTGCCCGCGTCAATGTTGGGCAGAATCCCGGACGGAGAGTTGGATTCGGTGGGGTTCAAGTGTGCTACTCGCGGATGAACCGGGCGTGCAGGCGTCCCGTCGCGTTGATCTGAGCGAGGATCTGGATCTGCTGGCGGGCGGGGACGCTGAGTTGCCGGAACGCCTGGAGCAGGTCCTCGATGCGGGCCCGGTCAGCGTTCGATGATGCCGAGCCAAACTCGGTGACGTTGGTCGTTTCTACCAGCGGCGATGTCGGCGTGGGGATCGGCGGCGGCGTGACGGTCGTGATCGACAGCAGGTCCGACCCCACAGTGACCGCCGACACCTCGACATCGCCGGTGATGATGATGGTCCCCGACCGCTCGTTCACAATGACCTGCGCGGGCAGGTCCATGAGCGTCGGGCTGAAGCGCTTGGTCAATACCGAGGCGATGAAGTTGGCCGGGTTCGCCCGTTCGTGGACCGGGATGTCCACGCGAACGGTCATCTCATCGAGCGCGGTGGCGATCTCCTCGACCGCATCGGGGTCCGCCTCCAGGTCCGCCGTGATGCCGTTGATCTCGCTGGCGAGCATCCGCGTCGTCGAATACGACCGGAAATACGGCCGGACCACGAGGTTGAAGACCCCGCCCGGCTTCTGCATCCGGATGTCCTCGATCAACTGCACCCCGGCGCGCACCCGCCCCACCGTGGGAACATCCGTCTGTTCGATCTCGATGGGCCCCGCGGCAAACGCGTACACCGGGTCGCCCTTGAACGGCCCGACCAGCGGAGAGATCAGCAGCATCCCGCCGCGAAGGCTGCTCGCGGAGTGCGAGACGCTCACGAATATGTCAAACTTATCCCCTTTGCGGCCCCCCTCTTCCGGGATTTCGCACCACAGGTTCACGAGTGCGACGGACTTTGACTTGCTCAGCGACTTCACATCCGGGATGGTGATCCCGTTGTTGCGGTACATCTCCGCCAGCGGGAAGGCGAGTGTCAGGTCGCCGCCGGAATCGCCCGTGTTCTTGAGGCCCGTGACGAGGCCAATGCCGCGGAGTTGCGAGGCGGCGTGTCCCTCGATGCGGACGAAGTCCTGTATGCTTGTGGCCGGGTTGTCGCGCCGAGGCCTGCCGGTTGGACCGGGTTGAACCGGCTGGCTGCCCACCGAGCCGGCGCTCAGGACGGCCGGCGCAGGTGCCTGCCCGGGATTCACGGGCTGCGCAGCCGCCGCGCCGACAAGCGCAATGGCCGCCGCGATGGACGCCAGTGTGCGCAAGAACAACGCGGGGATACACCGCTCGTGACGCATAGACCGACTAGAGCGAACTCCATGCCCGACCAGATCGGTACCCCACACTCCGGCTTTCCAAACCGCCCGGGACGGAATCGTCGCACCATCCTTTGTTCAGCAGTCACATGGGTGTTCGTCGTCGGACTGGCCGCGCTGATCGTCTGGAGCACGATCCAGGCGTCGTACCGGATCGGTCGGCTGGCATCCATCCCGCGCGTCGATGACGTGATCTACATGTCGCACGGGGCCGAGTGGCTCCGCCACCTGCGCGACGGAAGCGTGGGGGCATTGGTGAGCGCCTACATCGCCGACCCCCCCCACTCACCCTGGGCCGCGGCGGTCGCGCTCGCCGGTTTCGTCGTGTTCGGCATCCATGACTGGGCGCCCTACGCGATGACCTTCATTCAGGTGCTCATCGCCCTGGCGGTCGCGGCGGTCCTGCTGCGCCGGGTCCGCCTCGGCGAGCGGCTCGCCTGCCTGTGCGTGTTCGCCTGCTCACCGGTCCTCGTCGCGGGTGTGCAAAACTTCAAGCCCGACTATTTCGCGGCGATCCTGACCGCCGCGGGAATCATGCTCGCGCTCCGGCGACCGTTCGTTCATCGCGCACGTTGGGTGGACATAGTGACCGGGGCGCTCTTCGGCGCTGCCCTGTTCGTGAAGCCCTCGATCTTCGCGCTGACCGGCGTGATCCTTTGTGCGTCGCTGGGAACGTCCGCGTTGCTGAACACGGTTTCACGACGCAGATTGGACATCGTGCCGGCGATCCGGCGGCTCGAGTGGACGGTTCTCGGGTGCGGGCTCATCGCCGGGCCGCACTTTGCCGTCGCAGCGCCGAAGTTGGCCAGGTACATGTACGACAACATGCTCGGCGACCGCAGCGACCTGTGGGCACCCGAGCGTTCCGGCGCTGAGCACGCCCTGTTCTTCCTGACCGGCCCCAGCGGGCAGGTGATGCTCGGCCGGATGCTGTGGGTGGTCGGCGGACTGCTCGCGCTGGCCCTTGCGGTGGTCGCAGCACGCAGGCGGCGGGTGGAGATGCTCAACGCCGCGGGTCTGACCGTGATGCTGCTCGTGACGTATCTGCTTGCGACGCTGAACTGGATGAAGATCCTGACATTCGGCCTCACTTTCCAGACGTTGCTGGCATTCTCAGGGATCGCCGCCGCGGCGTACATTCTGGGCGTGCAGCGGGGGACTCGACCGAGGCTGCCGTGGGCGTCGCTGTCGGTTCTCGCCGCGGTCGCATTTTCAATCGGAACGCTCGATTGGCGGTTCCCACAGAAAGCAGTTGATGAAGTCGAGGGTCGAAGGCTCACGCTCCGTGAGCGGGACGATGTTTCTCGGGCCGTGTATCAGATCGTGCGCGGCGAACTTGTGCGTCCGGGCATGACCGTGGGTGTCTCGGGTCCGCACGGCGACTTGAATACGTCGTTGCTGACCTTATGGCTGGTGCGCGACGGGCTGGACACCCGCGTTTACCGCATCGACGACATCGGTGGCCCCAGCGCGCTCCGGCGATTAAACACATTCGACCTCCTCATCGCCCACAGCGGGCGCACACCCATGGTCGTCGCCCGCCGTACGAGCAAGGAATCGTTGACGCGTGTGCGGGAGGCCGTGGTGTCCGGCGATGTGTTCAAGCGCGTTAGACGGGTGGAGGTACCGGGGACGGCAGGCGCGGTGGAGGTGTACCTGAGGGTGCGTGAGCCGTAACTTCGCAAGCCAGCCGCTCGTGTTGACGAGCAATATTGATTGCGCCGGGCAAACTCAAACTACTTTGGTCCGGAACCTTCTTCGCCCCGACGGGGCGCAGGAATGTAGCCACGGGCAAGCGAAGCGCCGCCCGTGGAAAAGATCGCACCCAGTTCACTCGTTTCTTCAATCATTCCGGCCCGGTAGGGGCGGAGGATTCGCGAAGCACGACCGATGCCTCCGTCAGTCGCATTGCTTGGGCCGAAGCGCCACGATTCGTTCGCTCGCGCGACCTCATCGTGGGCGTGCTGCGTCAGAAGTTGAAGATCGCCTCCAGCACCCGCGGGATGAACCCCTTCTCGCCGGCCTTCTTCACCTGGCCCTCGTGGTCGATCCGCATCACGAAGTTGGCCAGTTGGCTCGACTGCACCGTGTTGCTCTTGCTGATGTCCTCGGCGCGGCAGATGCCCGACAGCACCATCGTCTTGACCTCTTCCCCCGACTGCTGCGAGTCCCGCGCCTCCAGCACCAGCGTCCCGTTGGGCTTCACGTCGATGACGACCGCCGAAAGTCGAGTCGTGATCTTGTCCTTCCGCTCGTACTCCCCATCGCCCTTGAACTTGTTCCCCGCGCCGATATCGACGCCGACGGGCAGGCCGGTGGAGTCGCCGGTGCGCAGTTGCGCTTCGAGCAGGTTGCGAAACGATGGGAACTCCCTGAGTTCCGCCATCAGGTCGTAGTCCTTCTTCGTGTCCAGCGACTGCTCGAACTTCTCGACGCTGGAGCGGTTCACGATCACCTCGATCAGGTCGTGCTTGGCCCACGCGCGGGCCGGCGGCGGCGTGACGGCGAACAGGCTGACCTCCTCCAGGGACATCGGACCTGAAGATGCACCTGCACCTGGCTGCGAAGGCGCAGTGCCGGAGGAGGGGGCGAGTTGGCC
>CAYMWG010000263.1:2361-4344 GCA_964393765.1 uncultured Phycisphaeraceae bacterium | reverse complement strand
CCCCCCAACTCTCCACGACGCGATTGAGGGTGATCGGGGTGACGCCGTCATTGGCCGCCGAGTTGTGGAGCATGAGCGTTGCGCCGGTGATCGTCGCGCCCGCGGGCACCACCGCCGCGATATCGAACCACACCACCGCCCGCCGGACGGAGTTGCTCCCCGCTGCGTTCCGCCCCGCGAACATCGCGCTGCCAGCGCCGCTGGCGATGTCGCCCTCCGGGTCCATGAACAGCGTGCCGTCCCGCGCGGACACCAGCGTCTGTACGTCCGCCCTGGCGCCACCGGTAATAGCAAACGCGACGGCGATCGCGCCAACACGAAGGTACGGATAGTTGGTAATCATGGAGAAACGGTCTCGGGCGCGCAGAGGTGAAAATGCGGGAACAGCGGGCGGCAGATCAAGGGCGCATCGCGGGCGCGGACGGACTGGAACACTCTGTACGCATGAAATACGAACGCGGATCGCCCCGCGCCCGGATTCGGTCCTTGAATCTACCCGACCGCCGCCCGGTTGCCACTCCCGGGTTACGCAAAGGCTGGAAAGACGGGTTGACCCTGCCGTTTGCGATGTCCCCCGCGCAAGGAGCCCGCACGTCGGCACGGCGTCCGCGGCAAAGCCTCGCCTCTTGATCTACGGGCACCCCGCAAACCACAACGACAGGAACGCGAAGATGTCGGGCACGGTGATGCCGGGAATCCCGTCGAAATCGGCGCTGGGATCGCGAGCAAACCACGCGGTGAGGAACGCGAAGATATCGGTGACGGCGCGGGTTCCGTTGCAATCAAAGTCCGCCGCGCATGAGCAGCCCAGGCCGACATAGTGAACGGCATCGTCGAGGTTGATCCAGCCCGCGTTCTCGCTCCACGCATAGCCGCGGAACCGCCGCGCTGCGGAGTCCAGCCGAGCGGGGTTGGGCGGGCTGGCGAGGCCGCCGCCGGAGAACTTGATCCACCCGATGTTCTCGCTCCACGCAAAGCCCGACAGTGCGCCCGTCGCCGCGTTGAGATTGATCCCGTAGTCGTCCCCGTTGGTGTTTGCAAACGCGTGCCCGTCCGCGGGGGCGCTCGATGAACTCATCGAGACCCAGCCGATATTCTCGCACCAGATATGCCCGGTGAGATACTCACCAAACACATTCACCGCCTGGCCCGATGCGGGAGCCCCGGACCAGTTCATCCACCCGCAGTTCTCCGACCATGAGAACTTGTGCGCAGAGTCGATCCCCTGCTGCGCACGCACATCGAGCCGGGCACCGACGCGAGAGCGAGCAGGAGGATCATGCCGCGAAACTGCATGGCTACCCCCTGCTCAATAGACCTGGTTGCACAAGTGATGGCTCGAGCCGGCGACCCCGCTCATGTCACCGCCCGCGGAGACGTTGCACAGGGGGCCGAACGAGTTGCTCGGCGGGATGGAGAATGCCGACGAGGTCGATGATCCGCGGCAGCGGTTGCGAACGACCGTGCAGCCACGAACCGACGAGTCGAGGAAGATCACCCCGCCGCCCGTGCCGGGGATCGTGCTCCCGGAGCCTGCGCACTGGTTATTCTCCACAACGCACGCATCCGCACCCGCCAGCAGGACGATGCCGCCGCCCGAGCAGTAGTTGTCCTCGACGCAGGTGAGCTGGCCGTGGACGATGAGCGCCCCGCCCAAGGGTTGCAGGCTGATGCACTCGATGCACTCGTTCTCGTACACCGAGCACTGATCGTGTACCTCGATGCCCCAGCCCGACTCGCAGTGGCACCTGCACAAGGTGCAGCGGGAGGCGCACAGGATGCTCGGGCCGGTGGTCGCGACGACGCTGCAATCGCAGGCGCACGACCCGCTGCCGCACTGGATGCCGCCGCCAATGATGCCGCCCGAGCCGCCGCCCCCGCCGCCCGCGGCCGAGCAGCACTCCACGTTGCTGCGTTCGCCGACGATCACTGACCAGCTGTCGCAGAAGGACATATCACAATCGCACACACGCGACCGGTCCC
>CAYMWG010000263.1:0-2261 GCA_964393765.1 uncultured Phycisphaeraceae bacterium | reverse complement strand
ACTGACCAGCTGTCGCAGAAGGACATATCACAATCGCACACACGCGACCGGTCCCCGCCCGTGATGCCGGTTCCGGCGATGTGGAGAGCATCGCAGTCCTCGCAGCAGGAGTCGTTCCCCATGGTGAAGCCCGAGGGGCACTCATCGCAGGTGCAGCACTCGATCGAACTGCTCGACCCCACGCTGATCGCCGCGCCGTTGCAACTGCGGACGACGCAGTCTTCCACATTGCAGCGGTCAAGGCCCAAGATGCCCGAGCCGACGTGGTGCAGCACCGAGCAGTCCTCGACGGTGCTGTCTACCCCGCACGACATCGCCCCTCCCGAGCCGCCCGTGACCGAGCAGCACGAGATATCGCAACTCGAGCCCACGGTGATCGCGGGGCCGAAGCAGTCGCGGACATCGCAGTCGCAGACCTCCGAGCCGCCGCCGCACTGGATCATCGAGAGCGATGGAGCATCGTTGCCCACCACAAAGCAGTTGCTGATGCAGGAGTTCTCGCCGCACCGCATCCCGCCGCCCGCGCAACTCATGCACGAGCAGTCGTCGATGCTGCTCGCCGGGCCGCAGCGGATGAGCGAACCGGTGCAGAAGCGCACATCGCAATCGCACACCTCGCTGCCCGGGCCGCAGCGGCAGACCGCGCCGGGGCCGAAAACCGCGTCGTCCGGGCACACGCACTCGTGGAACGAGCAGTCGCTGACGAAGCACGAACTCACCGTGGGCAGGTCGATGCAGCATCCCTGCCATCCGCGGAATGCCGCGTCGTACACCTCGAAGTTGCTCAGACTGACGCCCGGGGGCGCCGAAGCACGGATGCATGACAGCGTGCCCTGGACGCCGCGGAAGGTGCAGCCGTTGCAGTCGATATCCACGTCATCGCGCGTGTCGATGAGGATGCAGCACTTGCCCGATTCGCCGGTGATGTCCCCGCCGACGTAGTACGCCCCGCCCTGGCTGACCACGAACTGCGCATCCGGCGAGGACGGCAGGTCCTGTATGCACAGGCGCGTCTCGGCCCCGGCGTTCGGGCCGCCCCGCGCCACCCGGTCGTACACCTGCTGCATCGTCTTGCCGGTCGAAGAGATCGGCCCCTGCGGCGGGTCGATCGGCCCGGCCTTCGCCATCCGCCCGAGCGCTGCTACGCCCGCAACACCGGCAAGCCCTGCGCTCGCGAGAATCAACCGACGATCCATGCCGCTCTCCATGACGCTGCTCCTCAGTGTTCCCTGGCTCTTGCCGGGAAGGCCCCCACCTCCGTTTCCCCGTTCCGCGCTCCTGTCAGCCGGAAGTCTGCCTCGTTTCTTAACAATCGACCAATCAAACAGAGCCCAAGAGCGGTTTTCGAGCCAAGAGTCAGGCGACGGCCCGGAGGGCGCGAGCGGACCCGTTGATCCTAAAGTGATGCGAGGACAGGACTTGGCGCTCCGAGAGCGAACCGCAAGCCCCCGAAGCATGGCGCGGAATATCCCCACGACAGACTCTCCGCCACTTCGCGGAATCTTGCAGCGCGCGGGACGATTTCTCATCATTGCGTATCAGGGAAGCAGGTATCCCGCCCGTCAGCACGGGCTTCTGCGGCGTACCTGCGGACATCCACTTACGCACACCTCGCAAGCAAGTGCTCAGATCGGAACCAGCCACTGTCCGAGGCGCGGGCACGATCGGTCGTTCCACTTACTATCCATTTCACTCCATGCCCGCCCCCCCCTCCACCTCACCGCCCTTGCCCGCACGGCCCACGATCCTCTTCGACGGCGTTTGCAACCTCTGCAACGCATCGGTCGCGTGGGTGATCCGGCGCGACCCCAGCGCGAGGTTCGCCTTCGCCCCGCTCCAGTCGCGGGTTGCGGCGGGCATTCTCGCCGCGGCGGGCGTCCCGGCGACCTCGGACAGTCGGCCCGACAGCATCGTGCTTGTGGATGCCTCGGGCGTGTACACCAGGTCCGATGCCGCTATCCGCATCGCTCGCGCTCTGGGCTTCCCGTGGTCGCTCGCGGCGGCGTTCATCGTTGTGCCGCGACCGCTGCGGGATGCCGGCTACGCGCTCGTCGCCCGCAACCGTTACCGCTGGTTCGGCGTGCGGGTGGGGGGGGCGTGCATGGCGCCCACGCCGGAACTCCGCTCGCGCTTCCTCGATGCGGATGAGCGGGTCTGACTTCTATCTGACGGATTCGTTTCTGGGTACCACGTCACTCCGCGGCGTGCGATTCCCCCTGCTGAAGAAAGCCAGCCGGGGACCGGCGGCGTACCCAAAGGCA
>CAYMWG010000262.1:0-4348 GCA_964393765.1 uncultured Phycisphaeraceae bacterium | reverse complement strand
CGGCAAGTGTCCCGAATGCGGGCATGCGCTGGCCGCGGAACACACCGAAGGCAAGAAGTAAACTCTCCAAGGCAGGTTGCGTGGTGCCGTCCAGGGCCGTGACCCAGTGCCCCTCGGCGGTTCTGCCTCTCACCGGCTGTCCGTCGAGCGGTGCCACGAAGAGCGCGCCCGGCACGGAGTGCCGGGCCACCAATGACCACCAAAGGCGCACCACCGTCACCGATCAGTTGACCTTGATGGTGTTCTTCTTGCGATCCGGCATGGCGGTCTTGCCGAGTCCCGCGCGGGCCGCAACGGCGGCGAGTTCGACGCGCGTGGTCACGCCCAACTTGAGCGCGAGCGATGTGCGGTGCGCCTCGACGGTCTTGGCGGTGCGGTGAAGGCTGGTGGCGATCTGCGCGTTGGTCATCCCGGCGCCGATCAGTCCGAGCACTTCGAGTTCGCGCTTCGAGAGCGCCGCGAGCGGCCCGAGGTCCACGTTCTGCACGGTCTGCGTGCTGGGGCAGTCGCCCTCCATGCCAGGCTGCTCGGGCCACACGGAACGGAAGACGGCGAGGATCGCGCCGCTGGGCGCGCCATCCCATGGTGCGATCGGGCGGACGGTCACGCACATGGCCCGTCCGTTCCAGAGGTCCCGCACGATGCGCGCCTCGCCGGTGCGGACGACCTCGCGGCAGATGCCGATGCGCTCGGCCGCGGCCTCATCGTTGGTGAGATCGGCGAGCAACATGCCCGGGAGTTTGTCGGCCTTGGCACCCCGGCCATAGAGGGCGGCGAAGCCCCCATTGGCCCACAGAACGCGGCTGGAAAAGGGATCGGCCACGACAGCGGGTGCGCCGGCATCGGAGAGCAGGTCCTGCCAGGGGGCCGGGAGCGACATGTGATCGCGGGAGCCGGCGGGGTGCGAGGAAGGGTGGACGTTTTCACGGGTGGAGCACGCGCTGGTCATAGTTTCTCACCGATGCGGCGGGCGCGAATGGTGCGCCGGGGCCGGTCAAAGCGGCTCATGCGGATGAGCCGGGGGGGTGACGGAAGAGACGCGTTCACTTGCGCGTCCCGGTCGTGCTGCGCACGGCCCCACGAACGCGAGAAGCGTTTACACAAGACAGAGGGGCAAGATCCGGCGTGTGTGCCGGCTGAAACCGTTGCGGACTCATTCGTGGAGCCTTCACAACGCGGCAGGGGCCGCGGACGGTGCTGCGGGACGGACCTGATCTTCTCCGTACGCAGCGTGCAGGTCAAGGGTTCACGCTGGATAAGGCTGTGAATCGCATAGGGTTGAGGGCGGATTCGTCCGAGAATCAGGTTTGGAGCGAGCGATGGCTGAATGCAACTGCTGGAGTAACCGGGCTTGACAACCTCGCTCTCGACACCCCCGACGGCGGCCCATTCGCAGGGGCCGTGGGCAGCGCTCACCTCGGCCCGGGGCAAACTGCTCAGCGCCCTGGCGGCGGGGGGGATGCTGCTCACCGGCGCGTTGCTGGCCCGGTTCGGCGGGGAGGGACCAGCGGGCGGTGCAGGCGGGATCCTTGTGTGGGCGAGTCTGGGGATCGGGGTGTTCCACGGGGCCCGCGCGGCAGCGGTTGCCCTCCGCGAGAAGAAGGTCGATATCGACGTGCTCATGGTCGTGGGCGCGGCTCTGGCGGCGTGGGTCGGCGCGCCCGCGGAAGGCTCGCTGCTGTTGTTCCTGTTCGTACTCTCGGGCGCGCTCGAGGACCTGGCGATGCAGCGGACCACGCGCGCGGTCGAGGCTCTGCACAAGTTGTTGCCGACGCGCGCACTGCGCCGCGCGGGCGACACCTGGACCGAGGTCGCGCCTGAAGAACTTGCGCCGGGGGACATCATCAATATCCTTCCCGGGGAGTCGATCCCCGCCGATGCGCGAATGACGGAGGGGGTCAGCAGCATCGACCAATCGAGCCTGACGGGTGAAAGCGTGCCGCGGGTCGTTCGGTTGGGCGATGAAATCTGGGCGGGGACGATCAACATTGGCGATCCGATCCAGGCGCGGGTAACGCGGGTTGCGGCGGAGTCGAGCCTTCAGCGCATCCTGCACCTTGTCATCAGTGCGCAGCAGCAGCGCGAGCCGGTGCAGCGACTGATCGACCGGATCAGCCAGCCGTACGCCTTGGCGGTGTTTGGTGTGGCGATCGGGGTCCTGCTCATCTGGTGGCTGGCGCTCGATGTGCCGCTGGTGGGCGACGGGCCGGGCGGCCGGGGCGGCGCGCTCTACACCGCGATCACGCTGCTGATCGTCGCCTCTCCGTGCGCGGTGATTATCGCGACGCCGACGGCCACGCTCGCAGCGATCGCGCGAGCGGCGCGCGGCGGCGTGCTGTTCAAGGGCGGGCAGTCGATCGAGCGGCTGGCGCGCCTTGGCGCGGTCGCGTTCGACAAGACGGGCACACTGACCATCGGCAGGCCGCGCGTGAAGGCTCTGCACCCCGTGGGGTGGTCGGATGAGAAGCGGCTGCTCGCGGCGGCGGCGGGCCTGGAGCAGGACTCGACGCACCCGATCGCCAAGGCGGTGCTGGAGGAGGCGGCCACGCGTGGGGTTGCGCCCGCGCGGGTGAGCGGTGCATCGTTCACGCCCGGTCGCGGGGTGAGCGCGACCATCGAGGGGAAACCGGCCAGCCTGGGGTCGATGGTCCACGCGCTGCCGCTGGTGCCTGAGTGCCTGCGGAACCGCGTGCAGGAGGTCCTCGACTCGGTGCAGGCGCGCGGCCAGATCGCGGTGGTCATTGCGCACGATCAGGAGGCGGGGGTGATCATCCTGGAGGACGCGGTTCGCCCGGGCGCGGCGGGCCTTGTCGAGCAGTTGCACAGGCAGGGCGTGCGGCCCGTGTGCATGTTGACGGGGGACAACACGGCCACCGCCCGCTCCGTCGCGGAGGGCCTGCGGATCGACCGGTGGAAGGCCGAGATGCTGCCGCAGGACAAGGTGGACGCGGTCGCGGCGCTCAGGGCCGAAATACGGGGCGATGCGTCGCGTCACAAGTCGCGGCGAGCGGTGGGAGTGATCGGCGACGGCGTGAACGATGCGCCCGCCCTGGCCGCGGCGGATGTGGCGATCGGCATCGGCTCGATCGGCTCGGATGCGGCGCTTGAGTCGGCGGACATCGTGCTGCTGTCGGACGACCTGTCGGTGGTGCCGTGGGCGCTGGGACTGGCGCGGCGGACGCGACTGACGATCACCTGCAACCTGGTGTTCGCGCTCGGGGCGATCGTGGTCATGGTGGCGGCGGTGCTGGTTGGCTCGCGCCTCGGGGGCGCGTGGGACCCGCCCCTGTGGATGGGCGTGCTGGGGCACGAAGGCGGGACGCTGCTGGTGGTGGCGAACTCGCTGCTTATTTTGACCGCAAGGGGCGTGCGGAGGGCGATCGAGGAGGTTCCGGGCGCGGCGGCTCCCTCTGTAGCCTGCGGCGACATCTCCCCCATCGGGGATGGGGGAGAGGGCCTGCCCTCGGTGTAGTGGCGGCTACTTACTCCCGGCAAGCGTGCGGGCCAGCAGGTCGCGCTGCGCGGCCAGCGGAAGTTCGTCGAAGAAGAATGCTCGGGTGAGTTCGATGCGACGCTTGAGGTCCGCGGGCGTGGAGGCGTCAAGGCGTGTGACGGCGGGTTGCAGGCGCGTGAATGCCTCGGCGGGCGGGCCGGCGAGGTTCAGAGCGGAGCCTTGCACCTCGATTGTCTTGGCCGCGCTCGCGAGCATGGCGTCGAGGGAGGTGAACGCGTCGCGCGTGCCGGCGCGGAAGACATCGCCCGCGACGAACTGGGCGATCTTCATGAAGTCCGAGCCCGAGTCGGCCTGGCGCTCGGCGGTGAGCGCATCGTTGTACTCCCGGACCACCTGCTCGACCCGCGACTTGATGATCGGCGTGATCGCCCCTTCCCGCAGCAGACGGTCGAGGGGCTTCTCGGGCGCGATGGCCTGGATGGTGTCCTTGATCTTCATCAACTGGCTCATGTCGCGGATCTGGTCGATCGTCGCGCCGGCCTTGCGGGCTTCGAGCACGGCCTCGAGTTTGTCCACCACCATCTGGCTGATGTCGGCCCGGCGCGCGGCGAGCACCGCGTCGATGCGTGTGCGCTGCTCGGCTGGCAGTTCCATCTTCGCCAGCGCTGCCTCTTCGGGGCTGGTGTCTGGGCGCCTGAGTTTGCCCGCGCTGTCGCGAGTGATGATCGAGGGCAGCGGCTTCTCGGCATCGGCGGGCTTGGGCTCGGGGCGATCGGGCGGCGCGGGAGCCAGCGGTGGAGGCAGGGGCGGTGTGTAAGGCGGGGTCGGCAGCGCGGCGGGCGGGACTGGAGGCAGAATCTGCGCGCCCGCCGCGCTGCCGACCCCGCCTTACAC
>CAYMWG010000261.1:0-4352 GCA_964393765.1 uncultured Phycisphaeraceae bacterium | reverse complement strand
GATGCGTCGTGCAGGCGTGCTCCGCAAGGCGCTGATCGGGGTTGTCGCCGCGGCGGGCGTGGCGGGGTCGGTCAGCGCGCTCATGGCGTTCTCGGGCAAGCCGCCGGAGTCCACCGCCGGCAAGGGGGTGGGCTCCCCGCGCCAGGCGGTGGACATCTTCACAGCGCTCCGGCAGAACTTCGATGTCACCACCACGGCGACGGGGGAGTTGCGGACGCGCAACCAGATCGAACTCCGCAACCGCATCGACTCCGACACGACGATCATCGAACTCATCGAGGAGGGCAAGCGCGTCAAGGCCGGGGATGTGCTCGTCAAACTCAACGCCGAGCCGATGGAAGAGCGGCTCGACGAGGAGTCGCTGCAGATCGAGTCGGCGCGGGCCGCGATGGTCGAGGCCGAGGAGGGGCACGCGATCCAGGTCTCGGAGAACGACTCGGCCGTCCGCGCTGCGAACCTCAAACTCTCGCTGGCCGACCTTGACCTCCAGAAGTGGCGGCTTGGGGAGGTGAAGAGCAAGCGGCTGGAACTCCAGCACAGTCTGGAGCGGGCGACCAAGGAAGAGGTCCGGCTGCGCGAGAAACTCGAGAAGAGCCGCAGCCTCCAGCAGCGCGGCTACTACAGCCTCGACCTGCTCAAGCAGGACGAACTCTCGTGGGAGCAGGCCAAGGCCGACCTCATCAAGCACCAACTCGCGCAGGAGGTGTACGAGGAGTTCGAGTACACGCGCGATGAGCGCCAGAAACTGTCGGATGTCGAGGAGGCCAAGGCGGAGGTGGAGCGGGTGGAGCGCCAGAACGCAAGCAAGATGGCGAGCAAGGAGGCCGACCGCAACAACAAGCGGCAGGCCTTCACCATCCGCGAGCAGAAACTCGCCAAACTCCGCGACCAACTCGCCGCGGCGACCATTGTCGCTCCGTCGGAGGGCCTGGTGGTGTACGGCACATCGATCGAGGCGTCGCGCTGGGGCAACGACGATGGGCCGATGCAGGTCGGCACGCGCGTGTACCCCAACCAGTTGCTGATCGCGCTGCCCGATACGACCGAGATGATCGCCGCGGTGAAAGTCCACGAGAGCCTCGCCGGGCGGCTGCGGCCGGGGCAGAAGGTCAACATCAAGGTGGACGCGGTGAGCGACCAGCGGTTCGCCGCGAGGGTGGAGACGATCGGCGTGCTGGCGGAGCAGACCTCGCGCTGGATGGACCCGAACCTCCGCGAATATACCGTGCGGGTGGCGCTCGACCGCGACTCGATGTCCGGGGGCAAGGGCGACCTGCTCAAGCCCTCGATGCGGTGCGAGGCCGAGATCATTCTCGGCAACGTGGCCGATGCACTGGTGGTGCCGGTGCAGGCGGTGTTCAACGAAGGCTCGGTTCGGTACGTCCACGTCCTTGCGAGCGGGCAGGGGACGGCCTCCCGCTTTGCGCGCAGGCCCGTGCAACTCGGCCAGCGTTCCGACCGGTTTGCCGAGATTCGCGCCGGCCTGAGCGAGGGCGAGCGCGTGCTCGTGCGAAGGCCCGAGCCGGGCGAGATCGTGCCGGGGGCATGGCGCGAGGCGGAGTTGGCCGCGGCGGGCCTGAAGACCATCGACGATGGGCAGGTCGTGCCTGTGGGCTGGACGCCGGAATCCGCCGAACGGGGACAGGGCGATGCGCCCGGGGGGGGGGGCGGACGGCCCAAAGGCCCGGGCGGAGAGGATGGCGCGGGCCGCCCCGGCGGGCGCGCTGAGCCGGACCGGCCCGCGCCCAAAGACAGCACACCCTCAGCGCAGACGCCCGGCGCGGACCCCGCTGCCTCACCCGAAACAACGCCGGCAGTTTCCGCGGCTGAGACTCCCGCGCCCGCCGCGAAATAAGGTTGCGAGAAGACTCGGGAATGGTCTGCATGGTGTCACGCCCGCGGATAGGCTGCGGCCCGATGCGGCTGGTCCTTTTCACCGACACGCTCAACGACGTCAACGGGGTCTCGCGCTTCATCCGCAACATCGGCGATCAGGCCGCGGGCGCGGGGCATCAGTTGCACATCATCACCAGCACGCGCCTTCCGACGCCGCCGGATGGGGAGCGGGCGTTCATCCATAATGTGCCGCCGCTGTATGCGCGCCCCATGCCCGGCTACCCGCAACTGGAACTGGCGATCCCACGGCGTGGGCAGATGCTCCGCCTTGCCGAGCGGCTTGCGCCCGACGCGGTGCATGTCTCAACACCGGGGCCGGTGGGGACGCTGGGTCGGCGGTTCGCGAAGAAGCGCCGACTGCCGCTGGTCGGGACGTATCACACCGACTTTCCTGCGTACATCCAGCACTTGTTCGATCAGCCGGTGTTCACATGGATGTGCGCTGCGCACATGTCGTGGTTCTACCGCCCGTTCTCGCGGGTATTCACGCGGTCGGTGGAATATGCCGCGGGCATTCAGAAGATGGGCATCCAGGCCGAGCGGATCGTCCGGCTCCTGCCGGGGATTGACACGAGCGTGTTCGATGCGCGCTTCAGGGACGAGACCGGCGGGGTGTGGCGGCGGCTCGCATCGCTGGGGGTCCGCGAGCGCAGCGTCAAGGTTCTGTATGTCGGGCGGATCAGCGTCGAGAAGAACCTGCCGATGCTGACGGGCGTCTGGCCCGCCGCGCGCGCGGCGTGCGAGCAGGCAGGCGTGGACGCCCAACTCGTCGTGGTCGGCGACGGGCCGTACCTCGCAGCGATGCAGAAGGAACTGGCAGGGGGCGGCGCGGCATTCCTGGGCTTCCGGCACGGCGTGGAACTCTCGACCATCTACGCGACGAGCGACGTGTTCGTGTTCCCCTCGACGACCGACACGCTCGGCCAGGTGGTGATGGAGGCGCAGAGCGCCGGCCTCCCGGTGATCGTGACGGACCAGGGCGGGCCATCGAGCGTTGTCGATGAGGGTGTGACCGGGTTCGTGCTGCCCGCGACCGATGCGGCGCGCTCGCGATGGGTCGGGACGCTCGCCCGCCTCGCGTGCGATGGCGGACTCCGCCGGCGCATGGGGGACTCGGGCCGGGCGAAGATGGCCCCGATGACGATCCGTCGCTCGTTCGAGCATTTCTGGAGCGTGCATGAAGAGGCGAGGAGGCCTCAGCGCGACATTGCCCCGACGGCCCTCGCCTCCCAGCGATAGACCCGCAAGACCGGGATGCCGCGCGGGCCGAAGAGTCTTTCCGCTGCTTCCGCGATCTGCTCCTCGCGCCAATCGCTCGAGACAATCACCGCGTCGACCTGCTCGTCGAGCCGCTCGGGCCGAAGCACCGGCACTTCGTGGATGGCGTTGACCTTGGGCGCATCGTCGAGGATCGCCACGACCTCGATGCCCCGATTCCGCAGCGGCCACAGACTGATCTCCTGCGTGTGCCGGCCCGCCCCATAGAGCGCGACGCGGCGGATTCCGTCGATCACGCATTCGAGGGCAAGACGATCGACCATCGCGATCTTCACGCGCGCGGGGAGTTCCTCCGGCTTGTGGGTCGTGAGGGGTCGCATGGTGGTCTGCGCCATCGGCGCGCCGGCCGCCGCCCCCTCCGCCTTCGCCCGCGCGCGCGATGCACGTCTCGCCGCGATCAGGCTCTCGGGATACTCCGGCTGAGCCTCGGGCGCGCCGATCGAGACCGCGGCCTTGAGGCGGCGCGATGCCTGCGTCTGCTCGATGACCGGGTCCTGGGTGAGCGCCCCGTCCTTCAGGTCGCGGATATAGGTGTACTCGCGCGGGAGCCATAGCGTCTCGACCGGGTTGCTCTGGGCGATGTCCTCCCACGCCGCATCGAGGTGAACCTGGTCCCACGTCTTCGGGTCGGCCTCGCACCGCTCCCTCCAACGCACGAGCAACGCCTCGGCCCCGGGTGTCTGGTTGAAGAACACGGTCGCGCTGTCGAACATCCAGCCAAGGGTGCGATGCACCGCGAAGTCCGCGGCGATGCCCCGGAGCAGGTCGGGCACGCGCAGGACGATCCCATCCGCGTCCACCCACAGCACCGGGCGGCCCAGCGACCGCCACCATTCTTCGACAAACTTCGCCTTGTACGCGCAGTTTGCCTCCCACGAGCCCCGCGCCCGCACGCCCACGATCCGATGCTCAAGCCCGAGTTTTTCGCACGACAATCTGAGGTTCTTCGCCTCTTCCGCGTACGGCGTATCGAGCGTGAAGTAGCACACGATCACCGGCATCTCATCGCTTTGCAGCGCGGAACGCTGAGCACGGTAGGGATCGCCACCGCCCCCCCCCTCATCGGTGCCCCACCACAACTCCGGCCCCGGGTAATCCGTGCATGAGCCCATGTGCCCGCGACAGGTCAGAAGGCCTTTGGCCTCGTCGTACCACTCGCGCTGCGCATCGTGCAGCAC
>CAYMWG010000260.1:0-4355 GCA_964393765.1 uncultured Phycisphaeraceae bacterium | reverse complement strand
CCCCATCGCTCCCACCCCCCCCGCGCTGGCAGGGTCGCTCTTCGGCGGAACAATCTCCTTCTCAGGATTTGGTGCAGGCAAGACCGGGGCGGAAGGCTGTGCGGGCCGCTCGATCTTCACCACCTTGCCCTGGATGTTGTCCGGATCGCGGGGGATCCGCACCACCGTCACTCCGGGCTTAAGTTTCTCGGGGGTCAGTAGTGGGTTGGCGCGCGAAATGGCCTTCCATCGCCCGGCATCGCCGTAGAACCGGCGCGCGATCGTCTGGAAGGTGTCCCCTGATTGCACGATGTAGTCATCAAACTGGGGCGGGATGAGGACCTCGCCCGGCCCCGCGACAGGGGCAGGCGGCATCGGATCGGATTGAACCTCGGGCTGCGCTGGTGAGGGTCGTGGCATCGCCTCCGGTATCGCGGGCTGCGGATCGAAGGGCGGCAGCGACCGGGGCTCGGGCAAATCGGGTAGCGCCGGAGGCCTATCCGCGCCGGCCTCGACCGGACGATCGTCCAGGACAACACTGCGCCGTGTTGTCGGCTCATACAGCCAGTACACGGCCACCCAGATGCAGAGCATGATGCCCAGGAGGGAGAACAGGCGGGAGGTCGCATCGGCCATGTCCGGCACTCCCGGGTCCGCCCAAGGCGCGGCGGCGACGAGCAGCGAGGCGGAAAACTCAGACGATGGCAGGCACACCCTGCTCCGCGGCGTGAGGGTCGGCCTGGCGCGACCACACCAGCGTGGGCGCGACGCCGATTGCCGAATAGGTGGCGCTCAGAACACCGACGAGCAGCGTGTAGGCGAACACCCGCACCGCCTCTCCGCCCATGACGTAAAGAACGACGACGGCGATGACGGTCGTCCCGGCGGTGATGATCGTGCGGCTGAATGTCTGGTTGATGCCGCTGTTCACCGCGTTGCGAGAGGCGTAGGGCAACTTGCCGCGGTTCTCACGCACACGGTCCATCACGACGATGACGCCGTTGAGCGAGAAGCCCAGGATGGTCAGGATGGCGGCCATCACGTTGAGGTCGATCTTGAATGGCAGGATGCCCAGCGTGTTGGCGATGCCGGGGAACTTCGCGTGCAGCACGTTGGCCAGCGCCACAAAGCCAACGGCGATAACGCAGTCGTGCAGGGTCGTGACAATCGCGGCCAGAGAATAGCGGAGCGAACTGAACCGCACCCACACATAGATGACCACGAGCAGCGTGCTGAGCAGCAGCGCCACCACGGCCTGTGCGCGGAAGGTCGCCGCGACCGAGGGGCTGAAGGACTGCACATCCGACATGGTCTGCGACTGCGTGATCGCGGCGGTGGTGATCGCCCACTCGCTGGCCCGCAGCCCCTCCTCCCAGCGCTTGGTGTCGTCGAGGTATGTTGACTCGGGGTCGCGCACCAGGATGACCGCCGAGCGGGCAACCTCATCACTGCCCTCGATGACGCGGACTTCCCATCGATGGATGGCGGCGTCGATGTATTCGGGCTTGTTGCGCATCTGCTCGAGCCGCTGGACGAGGTCGGCCCTCGCCACAGGGGGCGTGAGGTTCTCCAGCACAATCGCCGCGCCGCCGAAGAAGTCGCCCACCGGTTCGGAGAGTCCGGGACGGTCGATGGATTCGCCAATGGTTGCGGAGGTGATGGGGAATACGGGGGCGAGTTGAGCGGAGGAAGCGTCCGAACCCTTGAACGAGACCGCCGGGCTGACGGCGAGTTTGTCGGCAAAGGCCTCGCCAAGAGTTTTCTGAACCAGCCCCGGATCGGTGACGAGCGTCTTGACCGTGAAACGATTGGAGGTGAAATCCCCGGCGTTGGGGTTCACCGCGATGACCTCCGCGAACGTGAGTTGGCGGAGGATGCTGCCCTGCGGGGCGGTCGCGGCGATCGCCTCGACCCGGTCCTCGACCTCCGCTCGAGAGAGCCGGGCCGGCGTGCCGGGCGACTGGTCCTTAAAGACAAGTGTGACGGTGGTGCCGCCGCGGAACTCGCTGCTGAGGAGGTCGCTCCCCATGTACATCACGATGCCAACGCTCGCGATGGTGAGGATGACCGAGAGCGCGACGGAGGCGCCCCGCAACTTGAGCCAGTCGATGCGAGGGGTGATGGCTTCCTCAAAGCCGGGGATCATCATGGGGAGCATCGACATCTTGCGGAAACCAAGTTTTTCGGTCAAGACATTGAAGACGAAGCGGGTGAACACGAGTTGAGCAAAGAGGGTCGTAACCACACCGATGCCCAGCGTGAGCGCGAAGCCTTTGATCTCCTGCGTGCCGGTGAAGCCGAGCACCACGCAGACGATGAGCGTGGTGACGTTGCCGTCGACGATCGCCGAAAGGGCCTTGTCGAAGCCGAGTCGGACGGCGGTGCGGAGGTCCTCGCCGCGACGGAACTCCTCTCGCATGCGCTCGTAGATCAGCACGTTTGCGTCAACGGCCTGGCCGAAGGTGAGCATGATGCCCGCGATGCCCGGGAGCGTGAACGCGGCCTGGTTGAGCGACATGGCGCCCACCAGGAGCAGCGCGTTGAACGCCAGCGCGACGACGGCGATCACGCCGCCACCGAAGTAGTAGACGATCATGAACGCGCTCACCGCGATGAACGAGACCACGCTGGCGGTGAGGCCCTTGCGGAGGTTGTCGGCACCCAGGCTCGGGCCCAGGATGCTCTGGCTGATCGGCTCGGGCGTGAGTTTGGCTGCGAGCGAACCCGCGGAGAGGACGCGGATGATGTAACTCAGTTCGGTTGGCGAGAAGTTGCCGGTGATCTGACCGGAGTCGGAGATGCGGCTGATGAGGCGCGGCGCGGTGTAGACCTCGTCGTCGAGGAGGACGGCCATCTGCTTGTTGGTGTTCTTCTCGGTGAGGGCACCGAGTTTGTCGCCGCCGAGGGCGTCCATGCGGAAGTCGATCGCCGGGCGGCCGAAGTTGTCAGCCCCTTGAAAGGCTTGTCGCACGCTCCAGTTCCCGTCGTCCTGCGTGAGGCGCAGGCCGCGCCGGTCCCAGCAGAGCATGAAGTACTCGCCGCGATACTGCTCGACGACGGCCCCCCGCTGCTGTGCGAAGTAGGCCGCGCTGGCCGCCGGATCCTTGATGATCTCAAGTTGCTCGGCGTTGTCGATCCAACTCTCGAGTTTGTTGAGTTTGAACCAACGGGCATCGGCCGTGCGGTAGCGGGACGGCCCACCGATGCGGAGTTGGTTCCGCGCCTCCTGCTCATCGGGGAACTCACCCGGATTCACGGTGATGCGGAAGTTCAGGACACCCGCGCCCTTGAGCATCCGGATGAGGTCGGAGGGGTCATCGAGGGTGCGGCGCTCAAGTTGATACTTGTCCCACGCCGCGATCGTCGCCTCCAGGGCCGCGGTGGTGAGGGCATCGGGGTTGGCTGCACGGATCGAATCAACCGCTCGCTTGCGCGGGCTGTCAAGTTCAACAACCTTGGTGCCCTCGCCGCGAAGGCGGACGGAGCGATCCGACAGCGAGAGCGACCGACGGACCTCCGAGCCTGTCAGGCCGCCGGCAAGGGCCGAAGCGCGATCTGCCTCGTACTGGATCTCAAGCGGCGCGGCGACAGCGATCTGCGCGGCCACGGCCTGCTGCGCGAGCGGGAGCGCCGCCGCCCACTGAACAAGTTGGGGGTCGTCCGCGGCTCCACCGGCCGCGCGATGATCGTCGATGAGTTTGCGCAAGGCATCGACGCTCGCCTGGGCGTCGTTGAGGCTCGCGCGGGCGGTACGCAGTGCCTCATGCGCGGCCGCCGCGCGGTTGAGCGCATCGGCCCGCGACTGGTCGCCCCGCGCAAGTTCCGCGATGCGTGAGGCACGCGCTTCAACCGGGAGCGTCATCGCGTTCTCGACATCATCACGCGAGATTTCGCCCTGCGCGAATGCCGCGAGCGACGAGTCGAACTCGGCCCGCAACTGCTTGACCTTGTCGGTGGGGAGCGGCATCGTGATCTCGATGCGATCCTTTCCAACCGCGACCACCGATATTTCCAGAACGCCGTTGGGGTCGATGCGCTCCTTGATGACCTCGACGACGCGACTGATGACGTCTGTCTCCCCCGCTTTGACGTCCACGCCGTAAACCAGCGTGGCACCGCCCGCGAGGTCCTTGCCCAGGCGCAGTTTGCTCTGCGGCGGCCAGATGGCCCAGAGGGACAGAAGGGTCGCGAAAAGGAGAATGAGCCCGTTGAAGCCGAGTTTCCGCATAGTTCAGACCTGTCCGTCCACTGTCTCGCCCCGCCCCACCCCACCCCACAACCGCGATGCTCGCCGTCGCATCACGCCCGCGCTTTGGCGCCCTTGCCGGACTTCACTTCAATCTGGGTCCGTGATCCCGACCCGCTATTTACTCCCC
>CAYMWG010000259.1:0-4368 GCA_964393765.1 uncultured Phycisphaeraceae bacterium | reverse complement strand
CCCCGGCCCGATCGCCCAGCCCCTGCGCATCGCGCTGACCGGCGCGGCGGTCAGCCCCGGCCTGGGCGAGACCATGGCCGCGCTGGGCAAACTGGCCTGCCTGAAGCGCATCGACGTATGCCTTCACACCATCGCTCTGTGAATAACACTCGACGTGCCTTTGCACCTCTATAGGCAGAATCACCGCGAGAGGCGCAGAGATCGCGGAGCAACTGGTCCCGCGCCGCCAGTCGCGGTGCCTCGGGGAGAATCACCTACGACCATTCTCGGTCTCTCTCTGCTGTCCTCCGCTCACTCTGCTCCCTCTGAGTTCCTTCTTCGCCCCAGGCTTAGTTCGTTCCGGCCTTCTTCTTCGCCAGCGCGGCGGCGACGGTCGCCTCGAGTTTCTCGCCCCGCAGGTCGTTCTCCGTGGCGATGATCAGGCCGGTGTCGCCATCGACGAGCCAGCACGCCGGGATGCCCTCGACGACATACTTCTGCGCGATCTCGGCCTTCCAGCCCTTGCTGTCGCAGACCTGCGTCCACGTCATGCCCTTCTCGGTGGTCATGGGCCTGAGTTTCTCGATCGACTTTTCGTTGTCGAGCGAGATGCCCAGCACCTCAAAGCCCTGGCCGTGGAACTTGTTGTAGACCTTCACAAGCCCCGGCACCTCGGCGATGCACGGCCCGCACCACGTCGCCCAGAAGTCGAGCATCACGACCTTGCCCTTGTAGTCCTCGGGGAACTTGACGGGCTTGCCGTCGGTGCTCTTGGCGGCAAAGCCCATGATCTTCTTGCCGACCTGGTGGTCGGGGGCCATCGCGACTTCCTCGACGTGCTTGCTCGACTTGGCGACCTTGAAGGTCAGGCCGTTGCGGGCGATGTCGGCTAACTCGTACGTCGTCCCGCCGATGTTGAAGGGCTTGCGGACGTCGAAGACCTCGCCGCGCTTGTCGAACTTGCCGTTGCCGTTGACATCGATCATGAGGTTGATGCCCGAGCCGCGCTCCTCGGTTTCCGGGGTGAGTTCCTTGCCGCGGAAGTCGCCGGTGGCCATGTCGTCGTTGAGCAGGACCGCGTACTTCTTGCCGCCGAGCGTTGCCTCCCCCTCGGCCGCGTAGTCGCGGTAGTACATGATGACGTCCTTGAGCTCTGCCCGGCGCGGATCGTTCTTGTCGAAGCGGTAGAACGACAGGTTCACGGGGTGCGCGGCCGCGCCCGCGCCGAGGTCCACCATCGCGCTCCCGGCGTACATCATGCGCTTGTCCGCGCCCTCGCCCTGCTCCTTGCCCTCCCACTTGGCGGGCAAGTCGTCGGTCAGGTCGCCGTTGCCGTTGCTATCGACCCACAGGCGGAAGGGCTTGTCCGCCGGCTCGTCGGCGAGAACGAGGTACTCGGAGGTCTTCTCGCCGGCGATTTTGATGACGCCCCATGCCGGCGCGCTCAGCCCCTCGGGCATCGTTTTGACCGCCGCGGGCTTCTCGGCCTTGAGGTCGATCCGTTGTGGGGCGTAGTAGCCGATCTTGGCCATCGCGCCCTCGCTCATGAGTTTGAGCGTCACGGTGTCATCGGCGACGGACATTCCAACGGCGGCCGCGGCGAGAAAGGCGATCAACATGGTGGCTCCAGGATGTGGTCGGTGAACTGTGAATCGTGGGTGGCGAGTGCGGAGTGCCGGACTTTGAGGTTCGGGTCCATGAGGATACCGCCCTGGGCGATTCCCGCCGCGGTTCGCGAGAAGCCCGCTTCAGCGGGGTTGCTCGCTTGTAGGCCACTGCTTCAGCGGTGGTAAAGCTAACCCACACCTGCTCTTGTTGTTCATGATTTCCAGCCCGCTTCAGCGGGCTTGCCCGCCAGGGGTTTCAGCCTCTGGATAGCCCATCACCTGAAGGCGACAAGTTTGGAAGCCCGTTGGAAACTGGCTGCTGGCATCTGAAACTGGGAATGGGGGGGCGCTTCTCTCACCACGCCTGAAGGCGTGGCCTGAGAGCGAGGAAGCCCGCTGAAGCGGGCTGGGGAGGGCCGGCCATCGTTATCGAGGGTGCAATGCTCACACGCCGACACCAAGCACCCGCACCCGCTCTTCCAGTGCCTCGGCGAGCGATGCAACAACGTCGTCCATGCTCCAGCCGGGGAAATTTTCGGCCGCGAGGAGATTCCTGACTCGACCGGCGAGTTCTCCGAGCAGCACGGCATCGCCGACCTGCGGAAGTTGCTTCTCCGCGGCCTGCGCGGCCCTGTCGATCGAGTCGTAGAAGCCACTGTCGTCCCAGCCGAACTCAAAGGACAGTTCCATCGCCGCCTCGACCATCCCGACGTACAGCGCGATCGCGCCATCGGAATCGGGTGTCGAGCGAAGGTATTGATCGCCCACACGGCGCGCAGCGCGCATGTCGGGGTTCCCTTTCCACATGCTCTTTGTCGGCCACACGGCCCGGCGCACCTGCTTGCGGAGTTGATCGAGCGTGCCCTTCTTTGCCGCGGCGGGCTTGCCGAGCGTGAGGCGTCCGACGATTGCCGCCCGTGCCTCGGGGACGGTCGTGAAGAGGTCATGCACAAGCCCGAGCAGCCGCGGCTGGTCCCAGGTGTCCAGCGTTCGCCGGAGCGAGGTCCACGAGTCGGGCGACGGATTCCGGCGCTTGCGATCCGGCTCGGACGCAACGGGCGGGGTGAGGGGCTGTGTGGCTGCCATGCTTGAACTTTACCGCCATTCCACCCACTCTGAGCCGTTGTCGTCACCGCCGTTCACGGAACGAGACGGCGAGCGCGTGCCAGCATCACGCCCCGCGCTCGCCCAGCCGCTCGATTCGCCCGTCGCGATCAACCGAGACGAACCGGTAGCGTCGGCAGTCCGCCAGAACCCCGAGGATGAACGGCGCGAGCCTTTGGATCTCCGGGAACCGCGAGTCGGGGGAGTCGATCTCAAGGACCGTCACCGGCAGCGTCCCGAGGTTCTGCTGCGACCGGATCTTCTTGTCTACGGTGATCACCGCATCAAATTCCGCACTCGCGGCCGCGGCGAGGAGTTTGCCGTTCTCCAACCGCCCCCAACCGACATCCTTTGCGTGCGCAACTTCGTGGCCATCGAAGAGACGCTTGGCGCGGTACGGAACGCAGTTGTCGAGAAGGAGTTTCACAACTGCCGCAGCCCTTCGAGGAGCCCGCGTGCGGCCAGTTCGATGACGGCGGCGGAATGCTCGCGTGTGATGGACGGAAAATCCTCAAGAAAAACATCCAGTGGGTCTCCCGCCTTGAGATGGCCAAAGAGAATACTGATCGGCACGCGGCTGTCCTTGAAGCACGGCTCGCCGTGCATCCGTCCGGGGTTGACGGAGATGAACGGGGCGAGCGGGCTGTCCGAGGGCACAAGTTCCCGCTCCGCGCGGGGTGGTGGTGGCGTGGGTGATGGGGGGTGAGGTGGTTGAGGTGCGAAGGTAGTCATTGGGATCTCCTCATTTCTCGTGCGTGATCCGCAATCCCAAAAGTCTAGGAAGGTTGCAGTGGCGAAAGTCTCGGCAACTCCCGCCGTAGAATCGGGCCTTATGACCCCTCCCTCTCCGCACTCTTCCTCCGGCGATCCCCCCGCTTCCGATGCCTCACCGGCTGCCCGCCCGCTGAACTTTATCGAGCAGATGGTCGAGGCCGACAACGCTTCGGGCCGCTGGGCGGTGCCGGGTGGTGGTGGGGGGAGAAGGGTGGTCACGCGCTTCCCGCCCGAGCCCAACGGCTACCTGCACATCGGGCACGCCAAAAGCATCTGCCTGAACTTCGGACTTGCGAAAAAATATGGGGGCAAGTTCAACCTGCGCTTCGACGACACCAACCCCGCCAAGGAAGAGCAGGAGTACGTCGATTCCATCAAGGCCGATGTGAAGTGGCTGGGCGCGGACTGGGAAGGACCGAGCGGCGGCGGCCTGTTCTTCGCCAGCGACTACTTTGAGAAGATGTACGGGTTCGCGCAGGACCTTGTCGGCAAGGGCAAGGCGTATGTGTGCGACCTGACGGCCGAGGAGGTCAGCGCGCGTCGTGGCAAGCCGGGCGTGCCCGCGACCAGCCCGTGGCGCGATCGCGCCCCGGAAGAGAGCCTGAGACTGCTCGACGAGATGCGCGCCGGCAAGCACCCGAGCGGCGCGAAGACGCTGCGGGCGCGGATCGATCTTGCTTCGCCCAACTTCAATCTGCGCGACCCGGTGATGTACCGCATCCTGCACGAGCACCATCACAACACCGGCAACGCGTGGTGCATCTACCCGATGTACGATTGGGCGCACGGCATCGAGGACTCGCTGGAGGGTGTCACGCACTCGATCTGCACGCTGGAGTTCGAGGACCACCGGCCGCTGTACGACTGGTTCATCGACGCGATCAATGATGGACGCACGGGAGTG
>CAYMWG010000258.1:340-4380 GCA_964393765.1 uncultured Phycisphaeraceae bacterium | reverse complement strand
CCCCCTCTCCTTTCATTTGTCCTGACCACTTCAACCAATCGGCGCGACGATGACCGTGCGGCCCCACCGGCTCGTGTGATGTATACTTCTCGTATGAGTTTCCACGGAGACTTCCCCGCAACCTTTCAGAATGGCGTGTTCCGCCCCGGCATGAACCCCGGCCTGCCCGAGGGTGCCCGTGTCATGCTCGCTCTCCGCGATCCTCAGCCCACGTCCGAGTCTCGCCGCAGCGGCTGGGAACTGATCGACCGCGTCCGGCGGGAGGGCCTCATCCGCCTGCGCGCCGGGCGCGTAACACGCGACGATCTCTATGATCGCCGTTGACACCAACATTCTCGTGGTGCCATCGACCGACTGCTTTGAGCGGTCGGTGGTACCGAACTGGTCAATCCCTTCGCGTGACACCGCCCGCGCTCCCGCGTCCCATCCCGGCAACCCCCACGCCCTCCCTGCCGTAGTGTCATGCCATGTTCCTCTGGCCCGCCAACTCGGCCCTCTTCTGGCTGGCCATCGTCGCGGGCTTCGCACTCTTCTTCCGTTTCGGCCTGTTCTCGCGCCGCGCCAAACCCATCCCCGGCTGGCGACTGCTGATCCTGGGCGTCCTCGCCGCGGTCGCCGTCGCCATCACCGCGATCCTTCCCGGCCTTGTCTACTCCTCCCTCACCGGCGGCACATTCGCCGGCGACTGGCTCGACATCTCGATGTGGTGCACCGCCGTCGCCCTCGCCGCGATGGCCATCCTGCTCGCGTGCTGGGGTCTCTTCTCCGATCGCGACCGCGGCCGCAAGCGCTGCCCCAGGTGCTGGTACGACATGGCCGGCTCGCCCACACTCAAATGCCCGGAGTGCGGTCGCGCTGCCGCCACAGAGCGCAGCCTGCACAAGACTCGCCGTCGCTGGTGGGGCGTCGCCGCCGCGATGTTGCTCCTCATCTTGGCGGGCGGGACCGCGGTCGGGCCAACTCTTCGGTACGGGGGTTGGCCCGCGCTGCTGCCGGATGTCGTGATCCTCGCGGCGATCCCATACTCGCCAATGAACGTCGCTTTGGACAGTGAGATCAGCTTCCGCCTGAAAGACCACAAGTTTCTGGTGCGAGTGATGAGCGGGGGTGCCCGCACTCGGGTTGCCCACTGGGCGGCGCAAAAGTCTCTGGCCCTGGGCGCGCCGGGCATAGCGCTGGATCGCAGCCTCGCGTTGGTCTCTTCCAGCAAGGACATCACTCGCTACGAGACGGTACTGAAGTCCCTCGCCGAGGAGGGCAACCGGTATGCGTTCGATATTCTTTTTTACCGGTCACCCGAGCCTCCCGCACTCATGGAAGTGATAGAGGCACTCCTGGTTCATACGAGCGCGCAGCAGCGGCAGATGGGCGTCCACGCGCTAATTTCCCGTGAGTTCAAGCAACCCTCGGAGCGAGAACTTCCGCCCCGTCTGCTGGAACTCGCCCGCTCGGCGGACCCAGTGATCCGCGCGGCGGCGTTGCACTCCCTCAACTACGTCCCCATGTCTCCGACAGTCAGTGCGCTCATCGACGACAGCCTCGCCGATGCATCGCTCGAAGTCCGCGTGGCCGTGCTCAACTACCTCGGGCAGACCCAACCCGGCGACCCCCGCCTGCCCACCACCCTCCTCGCATGGCTCAACGACACCGACGTCAAGGCGCGAACCACCGCCGCGTGGCACATCACCCAGTTGGGGCCACGCACCGACGAACTGGTCGCCGCCCTGCCCGATGTGATCCTCACCTCCTTCAACCCGAAGGAGCAGGACATGGTCTTCACAGCGCTCGCCGAGAGTCCGGCCACCGGGGCGCAGTGCGCGGCCATCTTCGGCGCGTGCTCCACCAACACGCGACTCCGGCCCTTCATCGTCACCGCCTTCCGCCAACTCGGCGCAAAGATTCCCGATGCCCTCCCGCGCATGCGCGAACTCGAAGCCCAGTGGCGCGCAGAGGGCGACACTGCCAACGCCGATGCGCTGGCCGCGGCCATCAAAGTCAGCGAGCAGCATTTCCCCGCCGAGCATCCACCCTTGGAACCCCCCTGACATCGCATTCCGCATTCCAAAATCCGCAATCCGCAGGCCCTACTGGTCCCGCCCCTCCTGCCGGTCAATCATCCACTCCCCCTTCCCGCCCGTTCAACTGGAGTTTTCATGCCCGGCACGCCCAACACCGTTCGCAAGCAGATCAAGTGGGCCACCGGCAAGCGCAAGTGCGGCGCGCGTGTGTGGAAGACCAAGTGGGTCGTGGTCCACACCCCGCCCAAGGGCAAGGAAAAGGCCGCGAAGGCCTGAACGGGTCTCCAATCGTCGATCAACCCACGGGTCACGCAAGCGCGTGGCCCGTGCTTGTTTTTGGGGCGTGGAGGGGGACTGTGCCCTGCCGGTCGGTGCGCGGCGTCTCCCTCTCATCACAGCACACCCGCGCGGTCCAGCCGACGCTCCTCGTGCGCGATGACATGCAGAAGCCTTGACGACGCGTGACGGGCCTCGCGCGTCGGCAAGCCGTTGCCGTCGCGCTCGTTCACCAGCATCGACAGCGTCGCGATGCAGTCCGCCTTGATCCGCTGCAGCGCCTGGATGTACCCCCGCACCTCCGCGGCCTTGATCCGGTCGGCTGCTTCCTCACCCCTTTGCCCTGTGGTCGCCACCTCGATGTGCATGTGCTTTGCCCCCTTCGTTTAGGACCGGCCATCGCTCCCGCGCGCGATAGACCACAATCCCGTGCGCAGCATATCTGAAGGCGGCATTGTTTGCAAGGTTTTTGTTTGGTTTTCGCGGCGGGGTTACTCTCGAGATTCACCGAACCGTGGGTTGCCCGGAAATGTATGTTTGTTTATACTAACAAACTTGCTGCTTGTTCTCTCGCCCCGCCCTTGGCCAATGCCGGGAACGGGCGGCACACACGGAGACCCGCTCATGGCCGCCAGACAACTCCGCCTCGCGCACCTCGAAGTCCGGCCGGAACGCGAGCGCGGCAGCACTGCCGGGGGCGCGGATCGTGATGCGATCTACGCGATGCGCCACGACGTGTACGCGGTCGAACTCGGGCAGCACCCTCTCAACGAATCGCGCCGGCTGAGCGATGCGCTGGATGCGCACAACACCTACCTGATCGCGGAAACCGATGGCCGGACCCTCGGCTTCATCAGCCTGACGCCCCCGGGTGCGCCCACCTACTCAGTCGAGAAGTACCTGAAGCGCGAGCAGATCCCCGCCACGTTCGACGGCGGACTGTGGGAGGTGCGTCTGCTCACCGTCGCCCGCGAGCACCGGCGCGGCCCCGCCGCGCTCATGCTCATGCGCGCTGCGCTCAAAGCCATCCGCGAGGCGGGCGGGACCAGCGTGCTGGTGATGGGCCGGAGCGAGGTCGCGCCGCTCTATGCGCGCTTCGGCCTGAGGGGCACGGGCGTCCGCTTCATCTCCGGCGCGTGCAAGTACGAGGTCATGCTCGCGAGCGTCGGCGATATCGAGCGGGCGTCCCTCGCGCGCCCGGAAACGCTGGCGCGGATCGAGAAGTCGCTGTCGGTCTCGGGTGGGCCCGCACTTCGTGCCGGTCCGTTTCCTGCAACTCCCAAACTGCTGTGCGACCACGGCGGCGCGTTCTTCGAGGCGGTGGGCGCATCTTTTGACGACCTCTCCCGCCGGCACCGCATCGTGAGCGCCGATGTCCTCGACGCGTGGTTCCCCCCCGCGCCGGGCGTGCTCGAAGCCCTCCACGAGCACCTGCCCTGGCTGCTCTCCACATCCCCGCCCACGCACGCGCAGGGCCTGGTGCGTGCCATCGCCGAGACGCGCGGTGTCCCCGAATCCTCCATCGCCGTCGGGGGCGGCTCCAGTTCGCTCATCTTTCTTGCGATGCGGCACTGGCTCACGCCTGCCTCGCGGGCGCTTGTCCTCGACCCGATGTACGCCGAGTACGAGCATGTGCTCGAGCGCGTGGTGGGCTGTCGCGTCGATCGGCTGCGGTTGCGCGCGGGGGACGGGTTTGTCGTGCCGCGAGAGGAACTGCGCCAAGCCCTCGCCTCCGGGGACTACGAC
>CAYMWG010000258.1:0-330 GCA_964393765.1 uncultured Phycisphaeraceae bacterium | reverse complement strand
TCCCTCGCGCCGAACTCGAATCACTCGCCCGCAGCGCCCATCCCCGGACGCGTGTCTGGATCGACGAGGCGTACATCGACTACATCGGCAGCGCGGAATCGTTGGAGCGCTTCGCCGCCGCGAGCGAGAACGTCGTCGTGTGCAAGTCGCTCTCCAAGGGCTACGCCCTCAGCGGCGCGCGGGCGGCGTACCTGGTGGGGCCGGAGATGATCGCCGCGGAACTCCGCCGCATCACCCCGCCGTGGGCCGTGAGCCTCCCCGCGCAGGTCGCGGCCGTGCGTGCGCTGGCCGACAGCGCGTACTACGCGGCCCGTTACGCGCAGACGCACG
>CAYMWG010000257.1:0-4403 GCA_964393765.1 uncultured Phycisphaeraceae bacterium | reverse complement strand
AGTCACCCCCCACCTTGCACCAGCCCGGCAATGCCCGCGACCAGGTCGAACGGGTCCGCAGGCTTGGAGATATGCATCTGGAAGCCGCCCTGCAGTGCGAGCCGCCGGTCCTCGGGGCTTGCGAAAGCCGTGAGGGCAACGGCAGGGAGGGCTTTGGCATCAAAGCCCGCTGCCCGCAGCCGTCGGAGGAGCGAGTAGCCGTCCTCCTGCGGCATCCCGATGTCGCACACGAGCAGGTCGAAGGGCGGGTCCGCGGTCGTGATGAGCCGGAAGCCCTCCAACGCGGAGCCCGCGCCGGCGACGGTGGCGCCAGCCGATTCGAGCGCAATCGTTGCCACCACGCGTGCATCGGGCGCATCATCAACCACCAGCACGCGAAGGCCGCACAGCGCGGTCAGGTCGGCTACCGCCTGCGCCGGTGCCTCGTAGGCCCGCCCCTCGATCAGCGGGAGCCGAATGGTGAACACCGAGCCAAGACCCTCACCCCCGCTCCTGGCCTCCGCGCTCCCGCCGTGCATCTCCACGATCTGGCGCACGATCGACAGGCCCAGCCCCAGCCCGCCATAGGCGCGTGTGGTTCCTTCATCAGCCTGCTTGAAGCGGTCAAAGACGTGCGGCAGGAACTGCTCGGGGATGCCCACGCCGCTGTCGGTCACTGTCACCACCGCGTCCGCACCCTGCCGTTTAATTCCGACCCCCACTCTCCCCCCCTTGGGCGTGAACTTCACGGCGTTGGTGAGCAGGTTCCACAGGACCTGCTGCAGGCGGGACGCGTCCCCGAGGATCCACACAGGCTCGAGCGGGTCGTGACCGCTGCCGCCGAACTCGAGCGTGAGTTTCTTGGCATCCAGCGCCGGACGCAGCGAATCGACCGCCGCGCTCGCCAGCGCTGCGAGGTCGCACGGCTGCGCATCGAGGACCAACTTGCCCGACTCGATCCGTGTGATGTCGAGCACATCCTCGATGAGTTTTCCCTGCGCGCGGGCGTTGCGCTCGATGACCGCCAGACCCTCTGCGACATCTTCAAGCCCGTATTTTCCGGCTTTGCGGAGCATGACGGACCAGCCCAGGATCGCGCTCAGCGGCGTCCGGAGTTCGTGCGAGAGCGTCGCCAGGAACACGTCCTTGGCGCGGTTGGCCTTCTCGGAGGTCCGGTGCGCCTCCCGCTCACTCTCGATCAACCTGTCACGGTCAACGGCCAGGCGCTTGCGCTCGGTGATGTCGCGGATGTTGCACTGGACCACCGATGCATCCCCCTCAGCGTAAACGCTGCACACGAGCTCCACCTCCCGGAGTCCACCCTCGGGCGTCTCCAGCGGCAGGTCCTCGTAGCGGAGACAGCCGGTCTCCTGCAACTGCCGGAAAACCCGGCGCGCATCGTCGCGGTCGTGCAGCAGGCCGATCTCCCACAGTTCGCGCCCAACCAGAAGGTCCCGCGAGGTGCTGAGAAGTTCCTCGATGAACGGGTTCGCGTCGAGGATCTTCCCGGTCATGGCGTCCATGAGCAGTATCCCGTCCTTGGACGACTCGAACAGGCGGCGGAAGCGGGTCTCCGAGGTCTGCACCTTGGCCGCCGCGGCCCGCCGTTCGGTGATATCCGTGTTGGTGCCGAACCACTGAAGGATGTTGCCATCGCCATCCCGGATCGGCACCGATCGCGACAGGAACCATCGGTACTCGCCGTCCTTGCCGCGGAGCGGGAACGTCTCTTCCCAGGGCTCGCCCGTCAGGACCGATCGCTCGACCCTGGACACCACGCGGGCAAGGTGATCGGGGTGCTGGACCTTGCTCCAGTCCCATCCCTTCATGTCGTCGAACGCCATGCCGGTGTAATCCAGCCAGCGCTGGTTGTACCAAGTCACGTTCCCGAGCGAATCGCAGGTCCACGCGAGTTGGTCCATGTTGTCCGCGACAGCGCGGAAGCGATCCTCGCTCTCCCGCAGAGCCGCCGCGGCGTTCTGCACCTCCTCGACAAGTTCGTGCTGGCGGATCGAGGAGCAGAGGAGCGCCCCGTTCAACTCGCGCAAGACTACCGAGGCTTCGTCGCGCTCCCGATCCTGCTGCTTGTGCGCACCCGTCTGCTCCACGGTCTGGTGCCCGGCCGAGGCGAACATGCTCATGCTTTCGAGCAGCCGCAGGTCCTCGCGGTCGAAGACATGCGTCCCGGGACGGCCCTCGTGCATCACCGCCCAGATCGTTCCAACCGACTTGCCGTTGATGTAGAACGGCACAAACAGGGCCTCATCGACCTGCGGCGATACGGCCTGAAAGTAGGTGTACCGCCGCTGGAAGCGGCTGAACAGCAGGGGACGGTCGAGGTCGAGCACATCGCCGCACGGGCTGAAGTCGCGCGGCGTGCCCGAGCCGATGTGCGCCTTCCAGACGCCCGCGATCGCGGGCCAACGAAACTTTTCTCCATCTTCCGTCACAAGGCTGATACCCGCCGAGTCGCACTGGCAGGTACTCAGGATCGTGTCGGCGAGGGTCTGGAGGATGGTGACGGGCGAGTTGGCCAGCGATTGCGCCAGCGCTGCCAGCGCTCGGCTCTCTCGCTCATAGTCGGGCGGGCGAGAAGGCCGACGGTCCAACTCCTCAGTGCAGAGAACCGACCCGAGCCCGGGAACAGATGAGGGCGTGGCGGTCAAGTGCGCTGCTTTCCGCGTTTCGCGGGCGAACTGGCCTTGGGCGTGCGAGAGGGCTTCTTCCTGGAAGGTTTCCCGGCCCCCCCCAGCGGGAGCGGCAAGCCCTCGGACTGGTAGGACCACGGGCTGGGGATGCCGCTGGTCAGGCCCCTGTAGCCCCGCATCGGCTCGCCGATCACCAGGCCCGTCGAACTGACCTCGTAAGCGCACATGTCGATCGAGTGCCCGCTGCGGCGCATCTTCACCACCATCATGAGTTTGCGCAGTTGCCCGTTGATCGAGGCGTAGCGCATGCGCACGATGTCGTCGGCCAGGAACGAGATCGTGAAGTTCGAGAGGCCCATCGAGGTGAAGTCCTCCTCGACCTCGACGGTGCTGACGATGGTCACGCCCAGGCGCGTGAGCGCGCCGATCATCCGGTACAGCGACTCGCGGAAGTCGGTGCGGAAGTCGGGGGCCAGCGCCACCTCGAAGCCGACCAGCGAGTCGATGACCAGCCGTATGCATCCGATCGCCTTGACGGCGTTGACGATCTCGTGGACCGTCTCATCCACCGAGAGGTCCAGCGGCCGCAGGTAGATGAGCCGGAGCGAGCCGTCCTTGACGTGCTTCTCGAGGTCGAAGCCGAACGAGGCCGCCCGCTGGAGGAACTCGTTGGGGCGTTCCTCGAACATGGCGACGATGCTCGGCTCGCCCCGCGCGAGGCCTTCCGCGATGAACTGGATGCCCAGCACCGTCTTTCCCGCGCCAGAAGGCCCGGCGAGCAGCAGACTGTCGCCCTCGGGGATGCCCCCGCCCATGAGCGCATCGAGTTCGCGGACGCCGGTGGACAGACGCCGCCCGCCCTTGGCGCAGCCGGCCTTGTCACCGTTCAGGCCGAAGGTGCGCGGGAAGATCTGCAGACCGTGATCGGTGATGCGGAAGGTGTGCAGGCCGGGCACGGACTCCTTGCCGCGGAGTTTCATAACCTGCATCTTGCGCACGATCGAGTTGCGTTCCACGCTCTGGCGGAGCCAGAACAGGCCATCGGCCACGGTGAAGACCGGGTTGTCGCGTATCTCGCCTTCGACGTACTCGCCGATGAGGAACGTAGTGGCCTGAAAACTGGTCAGGTGGAGCGCCAGACGCTGGACGAAGCCCTGCAGTTCCATCTCGTTCGTTCCGCCCGGCCCACCGCCCTGCGCCTTGCGCACCACGGTGCGGAAGGAGTCGACCACGACGATTCCCGCCTTGGACGCCTCGACCTCCTTGATGATCTCATCCAGAACCGCGCCGAGGTCGTTGTCCAGCACGAGTTGGCTGAGGTTGATGAAGCGGATGGCCCCATCGAGTTTGGATTCATCGAAGTACGAGAACTGCTGCTGATAGCGCAGCATCTTGATGGCGGGCTCGCCCAGCACTGTGAAGTAGATCGCCGGCCGCTCAGGGGTGGCGTTGGCGAACATGATCTGGTGCGCGAGCGTGGTCTTGCCGCTGCCGGGAGCGCCGGCGATGATGTTGAATGAGTAGTCGGGCAGTCCGCCGCCCAGAATTTCATCAAAGCCCGGCACGCCGGTGGGCAGTTGCCCGATGGTCACGCGCCCTCCCCCGTTGCCCGCACCATTTCCGTGATCTGTTGCTTTGACGCTCATTCATAACCCTCAGTTCTCAGATGGTCACTCGCCCAGTGATACTTCGGGTCAGGCCTCGCGCACGAGTCTCAACGTGAACGGCTCGCCGATGAAGGTGACGAGCAGCCCGAGCAGGCTGTTTGTGATGGCC
>CAYMWG010000256.1:0-4412 GCA_964393765.1 uncultured Phycisphaeraceae bacterium | reverse complement strand
GCCGGCGAACTGTATGGGTCCTTGTCGATGGGCGCGCCCTTGGTGAACGCCGGCCGCACCGCCGCGAGACCAGGCGGGATGCGGTTATTGGCAATGACGAACGCATAGGTCGCCAGCCCCATCCGCGTTCCCGCGGCCTCGACGCGCAGGCGCTGGCGCAACTCGAAGAGGTCGTCCAGCCGCCCGAGGCCGGGATCAAGGATCGCAAACTTGGGCCGACCACGCACCCTCTTCTGATACTCGGTCCGGTTCTGCAGCACCTGATCGAAGTACGACAGGTTCCAGCGCGTCGTCCAGTCGTTCCGCAAGCGATTCAGTTCCTCGCGCGTCTCCAGGTCGCCGGCGTGGGCAGAACGAATCTCGTCCCAGTATGCCGCGGCGGCAAACCGGCGGAGCGGGCGATCCACGGTCGTGATCCGCGCCAGTTCCCGCGAGAACTCCTGCGCATCGGCCTCGCCCCCCGCCTCCATCACCCGCGCGATCAGTTGCGCCTTGGCCACATACTCGCCCGCGGGCAGCGTCAGACGCTCGAGGTCCAGGTAGCCCCGCGGCAGGAGTTTCTCGAACACCTCGATGAGTTTGCCCGTCGTGGCCTTCCGCGACTCGGAACGGGAATCGGTGTACGCCACATCCCGCAGACGCATCAGCGCAAGTTCCAGGGCCTCGAGCGCCCACACCTTCTCGGCGAGCATGGCGCGATCGGCAAACTGGCGAGCGAACAGCACCCACTGCCCCAGCAGCACGAGCGCCTCGTCCACCTGGCCCGCATCCGCAAGACGCGCGACCTCGACATGCACGAGCGTCTCGAAGTGTCGCATTCTGGGCATGTACAAGTGCTGCGCACGCGCCAGCAGCGGCGGATCGCCAAGGTCGGTGTACATCCCCTTGGTGATGAGGTCGACGCTGACGCCCTCCGCGCCGTAGGGCTGCGCGAAGGCGAAGGCCCGGCGAGCATCGGTCTCCTCGGTGACCTTCGGGAGCGTCGCAAGCACGGCCTTCTGCGGCTCCGCCTCGGCCCACGCCTTCCACGCGCCCCAATCCGTGCCTTTGTTGGCGACGAACGCCGCCCGCTGCGCGGGGCGGGTAAGCCACGGCTGCACCAGCGTCGTCAGCGAGGCCGGCGGCTCCTGGATCGAGGCCAGCACCGGCAGAAGCACAAGGTCCGACCGCTTGGCCTCGGGCACCGAGGCGTACGGACGGTTGATCGCCTCCAGCGAGTCCTCCGCCTGCGCCTGGGCCGGCAGGGGCGCGAACGCGATAGTCAACGCAATGGCGGCCAGGCGGGTGCTCGTGCGCAAGGTAGAGAAACTGGTGGGCATCGGAACTTCGCTCCTGCATCGCCGGGGCAAGTGGGGGTCGGCCGCGGCCATAAGAAAGGGCCAGATCGTGAAGGGGGCAAGTCTAGCACAATTCCGGCCCCGCCCTCCCTTCCTATGCCGATCGCGTGCCCGCTGGGCGCACCCGAGCCGGCGAAGAAGCCTCGATGACTCAACCAAACAGTGTTCCAAAAAACAGCCCCGGGCGGCCCTGATGGGTCGCCCGGGTACAAGCGCGAGAGAGTGATAATCGATCGTTCCGAAATCGCTGACTAGCCCGCCCGGGCGTACCTCGCCCGTCGCGGCGGGGCGGACTCATCCTCGAGCGCGGCGGCCCGCTGCTCCTGGAAGAACCGGCTGGGCCGCTCGTCGTTCACCTGCGCGTTGAGTTTGGCGAGCGCCTCATCGGCGATCTGCCGGACCCGCTCGCGCGAGATGCCGATCTCCTGGGCGATCTGCTTGAGCGTGAGGGGCTCCTGACCGTCGAGCCCGAACCGCAGCCGCAGGATCCGGGCCTCGCGCTCGTCGATCGCGTCGAGCAGCCGCCGGATCGTCTTGAGTTCATCGTCGCGGAACACGCACTCCTCGGGCGCGCCGCCGCGGTCGTCGGCGATCAGGTCGCCGATGTTCATCGCGTCGCCATTGTCATCGACAGGCGCCTGCGCGGGGGCGCGGAAGGCCTTGACCGCCCGCTTGATGATCCGCATCTTCTTGAGCGGGAGTTGCATCTCCTCGGCCAGTTCCGGGAGCGAGGGCGGTCGCCCGAGCGAGCGCTCGAGTTTGTGCGAGGACTGCTTCCAGCGCGCGATGAGTTCCACCATGTACGCGGGCACATGGATGGGCTGCACGGCGTTGATGAGCGCCCGCTTGATGGCCTGCTTGATCCACCACGAGGCGTAGGTGCTGAAGCGCGCGCCCTGGGCGGGGTCGAACCCCTCCACCGCGCGGAGCAGCCCGACGTTCCCCTCCTCGATCAGGTCCTGCAGCAGCAGGCCGCGGTTCGAGTAGTTCTTGGCGATCGACACCACCAGCCGCAGGTTCGCGCGGATCATCCGCTCGCGGGCCTTGGGGCAGTTGTCGTTGATGATGGCCCAGCCCAGAGTCTTCTCGTCATCGGCGGTCAGCAGTTTTACCTCATTGATCTGCTTGAGGTACAACTGAAGGCCGGACTGCAACTCCGTCCTGGGCGGCGCTTTGGAGGGCTTCACAAATCGCACTGTCTGGCACCCTTCTCTACGGCGGAGCCGCCGGAGGAAAGGGGGCGGAGTGCACGGACACCCGACCTCCCGTCCACCTGACGGTTCGATTGCTTGTTCGCCGGGGTTGCATCGACCCGTCAAGTTTTGTCCTTGCCCGGGACACCTATTTCAGGTATCAGCGCCCCCGCAATCTGAGCAAAGATTGCCTAATCCGCGAACTCCGGTTCGATTATAGGACACTAGTCCGGTCCAACCCTCGCAAATTCACCGTTCAGATCCCTATCGACATGATCTTCCCCTTGCCAAGATGCGTATGAAAAGAGTACCTTTGAGCAGTCGGATCGGTGCGGGTCCGGCTTCGACAGGTCATACGCTGGGGTCACACTTGAGCGCTGACATCACCCCCATCCTGAACGAGTGGCCCTACGAGCCGGGCAAGATCAATGTCCGGCTGATCGAGGGTGACGATGGCGAGAGCCGCATCCAGTTGCGGCTCGATCTTGGCGTGCTTCAGATGCGTGCCTCGGGACGCCCCGATTCCCAACGCCCCCAGGGCTTTGAGAGCCTCCTTGAGTACCACGAGTCGCGCCTCGATGACCACGCCGCCGAGAAGGGCTCGGCCTCCGGCTTTACGCTCTCGGAGGAGGACTGCCGCGAACTCCGCGAGGAGGCCGTGCAGTACTACCACCGCTACGTCTGCATGATGGTGCTCGAGGACTACGACGCCGTCGTGCGCGACACCACCCGCAACCTCCGGCTGCTGGACTTCTGCTCCCGCCACGCCGAGAACGAGGGCGACCGGCACATCCTCGAGCAGTTCCGGGCGTACATCACCATGATGCGGGCCCGCGCCCTGGCCAGCCAGGCGCTGGCCGACAACGAACCCAAGGCCGCGATCCACGCGATCGATGAAGGTCTATCCGCGCTCAAGCAGCACTTCGAGGAGTCGGAGGAGAACGACACCTTCGAGCAGACCGCCGAGGTGCAGATCCTCAAGGGGATGCGCGAGGCGCTCACGCCCAAACTCCCCATCAGCCAGCAGTCGGAGTTGCGGCAGCGCCTGGAGTCGGCCCTCCGCACCGAGAACTACGAACTCGCCGCGATCCTCCGCGACGAGATCGACTCGATCAAGGACTGACCGCGGTTTCGGGCGGCTTCACCGCCCCGTCGCGCTGGGCCGCGCGCTTCTCGATCCGCATGACCACCTGCTTGGCCATGTCCTGCGCTGTGACCAGTTCCTCCACGGTCACATGGTCCGCGCCCATCTCGGTCGCCGCGATCGCCTTGCTCAAATAACTCGTCCGCGCGGCAACAAAGACCGTCTGGTTCAACTCGCGGATCTGCCGGCACGCCCGCAGCGTCGCCTCGTCATCGGGGATCGTCAGCACCACCGCTTCCGCCGTGGCGATCCCCGCCGAGTGCAGCACATCCGGGTTCGAGACATCCCCGAACACCGTCTTGCGCCCCAGTTGCTGCTGCTTCCGAACCGTCGCGGGATTCAACTCGACCACCACGAACGGAACTCCCTTGGCGCCGAAGTGCTCGGCGAGGTTGCGACCCACCACGCCAAACCCCGCGATGATGACATGCCCGCCCGTCCAGCCGCCCCCTTCAGGCCCGCCGCTGCCCGAGCCGTACGCATCGTCCCCCGTCACCTGCACCTCGCGCAGGTCGCGCGACGCGATCCATCGCGCCGGAGGGATCCACGCTACCTTCGCCGCCACCTTCCGCCCGGCCTCGAACAGCGGCGCGGCGACGATCAGCGTCACCACCACGATCGCCATCGTCGCGTCCGTCACATCCTGCGTCAGAATTCCTTGCGCGTTCGCCTGCGCGATGATCACCAAACCGAACTCGCCCGCCTGGCACAACGCAAAGCCCACGGCCGCGGCCGTGG
>CAYMWG010000255.1:0-4414 GCA_964393765.1 uncultured Phycisphaeraceae bacterium | reverse complement strand
GCCCTTCCATCCGGCACTGAGCCTCGGCAGCGCTCCTCGCGGCACACGCCTCGCACAGCGCAGCGCTCAAAGAAGTTGCACGCACCCGGTCCTCTGCCGACAGGAACACGTTCCGGCTGCTCATCGCCAGCCCGTCGGCCTCACGCACCGTCTGCACCGGCACGATCCGCACCGCCAGCCCTTCCTGCGCGACCATCGCTCGGATGACCGCCAGTTGCTGCCAGTCTTTCTCGCCGAAGACGGCCGCGGCTGGCCGCGCCAACTCGAACAACCGCTTCACCACCTGGCACACGCCAGCGAAGTGTCCGGGCCGATGGGCATCTTCGAGTCCCGGCTGCGTAGCGACCGCCGGGAGCAGGATCGGTTCGGCACGCGCCCCGCGTGGATACACCGTCTCGACCGTGGGCGCAAAGACTGCATTCGCCCCCGCAGCGCGGCACAGTTCAACATCCGCTTCGAGCGTCCGCGGATAGCGGGCAAGGTCGCCCGGATCGTTGAACTGGGTGGGGTTCACGAACACGCTCACCACCACGCCGCTCCCCGATGCCTCCTGGCGCAAGGCGGACAACTCCACCAGGCGCGCGTGCCCGCCGTGCAAGGCCCCCATCGTGGGGATCAGCACGCACCCGGCGAACGGGCCAAGTTGGGCGGAATGGGTGATCAGTTCCACGGGCGCAAGACTATCGGATCCGAAACATCGAAACAAAGCCGCTCGGACCCAAGCGTTCGCCCCCGTGAGGCTTCCTGTGACGCTACGATATGTTCCATGCCATCCCCGCCCCCGCCGTCGTCCCAGGCGTCCCAACCAAATCGGCACGTCAGAGCTGCCAATGTGGGCCACGTCACGACGACATCCGCGGCGGCGGCATGGGTTGAAGAATCACCAAGGCGTCGCTCGCGTCGCCCCGACCTCAGCCCCCAGGGGTACGACCAGTCGTACGAGCCGCGCGCCGGATCGGATTCGCCCCAGGCGCACACGCAGGGCGATGATCCCGACCTCGTGGCGATCCAGGAGGGCACCTCCCTTCTCGCCCAGCAGGCCGACAAGACGACCGATACCGAGTTCTTCTCGCCGATGCCCAAGGGGTACCGTCGCGGCAGGCACAAATATGTCGCCGTCTTCGGCACGGTGATGAGTGGTTTGGGCAAGGGCATCTTCGCATCGAGCGTCGCCAAACTCTTGAAGGATAAGGGCTTGGTGGTCGCGCCCATCAAACTCGAAGGCTACCTCAACATCGATGCGGGCACGCTGAACCCCTTCCGCCACGGCGAGGTGTTCGTGCTCGACGATGGCACCGAGTGCGACATGGACCTCGGGACGTACGAGCGTCTGCTCGATCAGGACCTGTCGCGCATGAACTTCATGACCAGCGGGCAGGTCTTCTCGACGATCGTCGATCGCGAGCGGCACGGAGCCTATCTGGGGCGCGATGTTCAGTGGATCCCCCACGTCACCGGCGAGGTGAAGCGCAGGCTGCGCGAACTGGCGATGTACGGCGACGGCGAACGCCCCGCGGACGTCGTGTTCGTCGAGGTCGGCGGCACCGTGGGCGACTACGAGAATGGCTTCTACATCGAGGCTCTCCGCGAACTGGCCTTCGAGGAAGGCCAGGACGCCGTGTGCTTCGTCGCTCTCACCTACATCATCAAGCCGCAGACGCTCGGCGAACAGAAGTCCAAGGCCGCGCAACTCGGGATCAAGCGGCTGATGGAGGCGGGAGTGCAGCCGCACATGATCGCCTGCCGCGCCACCGAGCCAATCACTGACCAGGTCCTGCAGAAGATCGCGATGTTCTCGAACGTGCCCCTGCGGCGCGTGTTCAGCATGCACGACCGGCCCAGCGTCTACACCATCCCTGACGACATGCGTCTCGCCGGGCTGGACCGTGAGATCCTCTCGGCCCTCGACCTGCACGACCGCGTGGACACGTCGAACGAGGACCGTCGGCGCAAGGAGTGGGCGGTGTTCTACGAGGGGCTGGTGCGGCCCAAGAAGCGACGCGTCGCCATCGGTCTCACGGGCAAATACGTCGCGATGCGCGACGCCTATGCCTCCATCGACAAGGCCATCGAACACTGCTCAGCGCACCTCGGCGTCGATGTTGATCTGCGATGGATCGAGACCACCGACATCACCACTGCCAACGTCGGCCACCGCCTTGATGGTCTCGATGGCGTGATCGTTCCCGGCGGGTTCGGCAGTCGCGGCGTGGAAGGCAAGATCGCGTGCGTCCGCCATTGCCGGGAGCGGCGGGTTCCATACCTGGGCATCTGCCTGGGCTTCCAGGTGGCGGTCATCGAGTTCGCACGCAACGTCCTGGGCCTTAGGAGCGCGGGCTCAACCGAGTTCGACCGCCAGTGCCCCGACCCCGTCATCAGCGAACTCCCCGAGCAGAAGCGCATCGAGGGCCTCGGCGGGACGATGCGCCTGGGGGGGCAGGAGGTCATCATCGGTCAGGGAACACTGGCCGAGTTCCTGTATTCGCTGCCGCTGCCGGGGAACCACCCCGGCGTGGCTTCGATCGGGCCCGACAGCCTGCTCAACGCGCGCGAGCGGTTCCGGCACCGGTACGAGGTGGACCCGGCGTATATCGCGCGGCTCGAAGCCGCCGGACTGATCTTCTGCGGACGCCACCCGGTTCATCCCATCATGCAGGTACTCGAACTCGCCCCTCCCATGCAGGGGGGCGAGCGTCCCGGATCCTCATCAGGGCACCCGTTCTTCATTGCGGCGCAGTTCCACCCCGAACTTACCAGCCGACCCGCCCGACCCCAGCCACTGTTCATGGGGCTGGTCGCGGCGACGGCCGTGCGCAAGCACGGAGCGGCCGATGCGAACTCCGCGCTTGCGCAGTGGTCGCGTGTCCAGAACGGCCATGTTCAAGTGGTGTGAACATCTCAACCGACAAGGGAAACTCCCAAAGCCGTCCGAGAACAGCCTCGAGCGCGCAACTTCGCACGACTCGCGCCGGATCTCCGATTGCCACTTGAACGCCGGCACCAAGGTGGTATATTCGCGTTCGTGGCACAAGTCCGCACCGAGCCCGCTCCCTGGATTCATCAGCGTTGCTGCCCGCGCTGCGGATACACCGGGTGGGAACTCCAGCAGCGCGAAGAGGAGGCACCTTACGAATGCCCCAACTGCGATGAGGACCTGTACGCGCGCCTGCCGCTGACCTACGCGGAGCGGGAGGGATTCGTGGCGCTCGCGTGCGGGCGGCACGTCACTCCAGCGCGGAGTGTTCGGCGCGCATCGGTCGTGGTGTGGGTCGGGCGAATGTTGCGGCGCTTCCTGCGCCGGGTGTTTGGTCGCGGCCCATGTGGCTAGCGCACGCCGCGGGACGGCCCATGCTCGCTCCGCCTGATCGCGCCCTGCGGCTTGCAGTTCGCGATTCCCTGCACGCACCGCGCGGGTCCGCCCTTCTCGAATCGTGCCACGTTTGGCGACTCCTGCCAGTCGCCTGGCGCGCGGGTCTCGTGCCACAGGTGGTACGCTTTCGCCTCCAGCAGGCCCAGCGCTGGCGGGTATCCCGCGCTGTACAGGCGTCGGCCCAAATCGTCATCCTCCTGGCCATACCCCTCGTACAACTCATCAAAGCCGTTGACGTGTGCGAGCGCGCCCAAACGCACCGCGAAGTTCGCGCTGAGCAGTTTGGGCTTATGCTTTTTTCCGAGGCCGAGCCGGCGCAGAAGCGCCTGCCGCTGATACCTTTTCTGCCGCGAAGCGACCTCGGACAGTTGCTCAGCGCTCGGGTTGACTGGGGGCTGTCCCGCCCGCAGCGCACCTTCATCGAACGACTTCGTTTGCGCTTCCGTAAGGTCGAACCGGAACCCCAGCACCACGGGGTTTGCGGCCGCGAGCCGCTCGTGTGCCCCAAAGCATCCGGCATACGGACAGATGTCCCCATCCAGAAAGACCAGCAGGGAATCGCCTGCCACCCCGTCGCCCAGCAGTGCCCGAGCGGCGTTGTTGCGGACCTGCCCCGACCGGGCCACGCCAGCGTGTACTCGCAGCACGAGTGTCACCGGCAGTTCGAGCGCTTCCGCCGACCCGACCACGCAGGCGCGGAGGTCCTCGCCATCGCCATCGCACGTCACCACCACGCGGTCTGCCCGCCGGCTCTGGCACGCAATCCCCAGCAGCACCCTGTGCAGGTGGCGCGTCGTGTGCGTGCAGACAATGGCGATGAGTTGGGACATGGGTGCGGGTGAAAGGCAGCCGCGAGGAAACCCATGGGGGCGCAGGGTCCGAGAAGCCGCGGGAGCCTCTGCCGATCGTGACGCCGGTCCGCCACCCCGTTCGCAAACGACGCGACCAGGCGTTGGACCGGCACTCCCGGCCGAACGATAGTCAAGCACGCGCGATCGCTGCGGGAGTGCCCGGCATCCGTGTTGCGAACGGCGCGTGTGAGAG
>CAYMWG010000254.1:0-4429 GCA_964393765.1 uncultured Phycisphaeraceae bacterium | reverse complement strand
GCGCGAAGTCGGCCGCGGCGGCATGGGCGTCGTCTACCTCGCGCGCGACCCGCGCCTCGACCGGCCTGTCGCCATCAAGGTCCTGCCCGACGCATTCGCCGCTGACCCCGCGCGCCTGGCGCGCTTCGAGCGCGAGGCCCGGACCCTCGCCGCGCTCAACCACCAGAACGTCGCCGCGATCTACGGGCTTGAGGAGCACGACCACCGGCGCGTGCTGGTGCTGGAGTTCGTCCCCGGCGCAACGCTGGGGCGACTGCTGGAGCGCGGGCCCCTGCCCGTCGATGAGGCCCTCCGCATCGCCGTGCAGATCGCTGAGGGCCTGGAGGCCGCGCACGACCGCGGCGTGGTCCACCGCGACCTCAAGCCCGAGAACATCAAGGTCACGCCCGAGGGGATCGCCAAGATTCTCGACTTCGGCCTCGCCACCGCCGCGCCCACCCACGACGGCTCGCTCTCCACCGCCGCGAGTTCACCCGGCCTGACCCAGCAGGGCATGGTCATCGGAACGCCCGGCTACATGTCCCCCGAGCAGGCCCGCGGCCTGTTCACCGATAAGCGCACCGACATCTGGGCGCTCGGCTGCGTTCTGTTTGAGTGCCTCTCGGGCGCGAAGGCCTTCCCCGGCGAGACCGCCACCGATGCGCTCGCGGCGGTGCTCGATCGCGAGCCCGATTACACGCTCCTCCCACCGGTCACGCCCGCGCGCGTTCGCGAGATGCTGCGCAAGTGCCTCTCCAAGGATGCCCGCCGGCGCACGCGCGATGCGGGCGATGCGCGGATCGACCTTGAAGAAGCCTTGGAGCAGCCCCAGTCGGGCTGGTTCCGCGCGCCGGGCGAACGCGCATCGGAAGAAAACGCCCGCCCGCGCCCCGTCGCACGCCTGTCAATGGTCCTGCCAGCCGGGCGCGAAGTGGCGAACCTCGCGCGGGGCGCGCTGGCCGTTGCGCCCGATGGCTCGGCGGTGGTGTACGTCTCGGGCCACGCGCCCGACACGCACCTGCTGGTGCGCCGCATCGACGATGCCGAGGCGCGCCCCATCCCCGGCACGCTCGGCGCCGAGTCCCCGACGTTCAGCCCCGATGGCACGCGCCTCGCGTTCTTCGCCGATGGCCGCCTCAAGCGCGTCGCGCTGGCGGGCGGCGCGCCCGTGCCGCTCGCCCCCGCGCCGCGTCCGCAGGGCGCGTGCTGGGCCGCGGACGAGTGCATCTACTTCGTTGCCGACTGGCAGAAGGCGGTGCTGCGCGTCCATGCCGGGGGCGGCGGCGCGGGCGTGCTTCAGCGCGAAGGGATCGAGGCCGTCGCCGAGCCCGACCTCGCGGGCGGTGAACTCGCGCTTCTTTGCCCGGAAGTCCTGCCCGGCGGGCGGCACCTGCTCTGCGCCGCCTACGGCGGGCGCGCGGGCGTTCAGGGCGCGGCCGCGCTCGACGATGCCGCGATCGTCGCCATCGACCTGCGCACGCTCCAGCGCAAGCCCCTCATCCACGCGGGCGCAAACCCGCGCTTCTGCCCCTCGGGCCACCTTCTGTTCACGCGCAACGGCTCGCTCTTCGCCGCCCCCTTCGACCCCGAGCGGCTCGAGGTCCTCGGCACGCCCGCGGAGGTCGTTCGCGGCGTGCTGGGCAACGCGCTGGGCGGCTCCGCGCACCTGAGTGTCTCGGCCGAGGGCTCGCTTGCGTACGCGCCCGGTACGCTGACGCGCGTCGAGCACACGATCCTGCTGGCCTCCCGCGCCGGCGGCGAGCCGACCCCCGCGATCCCCGCGCGCGGGCCGTTCGTCGCGCCCGCCCTCGCTCCCGTGGGGCGCAGGCGCATCGCGCTCCAGGTCCTCGGACCCACCGATCAACTCTGGGTCCACGACATGGACGGCGGGAGCGCGATCCAACTCACCTTCCACGCCGACAACTCCTGTCCGGTCTGGACGCCCGACGGCCTGTCCATCGCCTTCCGGTCAAACATGGGCGGGCGGCCCGAAATCTACCGGATGCCCGCCGACGGCTCGGGCGCGCCCGAACTCCTGCTCGGCGCAGATGGCGCGCCGGTGCCCACCGGCTTCTCGCCCGATGGCGCACTGCTCCTGTTCACCAAGGCCCGCGCCTCGGGCGGCACGGAGATATGGTCGGTGAAGACCGACGATCACTCCGCCGTGCGCCCGATGGTGCAGATCGCGGCGGGCGCTTGGGGCGGCACCATCTCCCCCGATGGCCGCTTCCTCGCCTTCGTCTCCGATCAGACCGGTCGCGCGGAGGTCTATGTCCAGCCAATGGCCGCGGCGGGCGCGCCCAACCCGCAGCGATGGCAGGTCACCCACGATGGAGGCCACGCGCCGGTGTGGTCGCGCGCCGGGGGCGAGTTGTTCTACCGCTCGGGCGAGCAGGTGATCTGCGCCCGCGTCGCGGTCGAGCCCTCGTTCCAACTCGGCAAGCCGCGACAGGTCGCGCATGGCGCGTTCCTCACGCCCACCGCGCTGTCGGGCAACTACGATGCAACCCCCGACGGCCAGGCAGTGCTGCTGCTCCGGTCCGAGCACGACACGCAGCCAGCGATGGAGGTCCGTGTCATCCTCAACTGGTTCGACGAACTGCGCAAACTGTCGCCCCACCCGCAGCAGGTGAAGATCTCGCCGTCATCGAGAATCGTCCCCCCGCGCCCGAGTTACAACAGCAGCGCGGGCACGCTCGCCTGAGCCGCGTCCACCCCTCCCGCGCTTATCGCCTCGGCCTTGCCGGCAGCACCCGTCCGCGTGCCCGCCTCCGCGCCGTGCGCCACGCCCGTGAAGCGGTACACCCGGTCAAGCCGCGGCCCCATCCGGCACAGCAACTCGTGCGCGATCGTGCCCCCCGCGCTCGCCAGCGCGGGCAGGTGGTTGGGCGCGCCAGGGTCCATCCCCACCAGTTCGACCTCCGTCCCGGCCAGCCGCAGGCCCGCGCGACCCGGAATGATGTAGTTTTCAGGCAGTTCCGTGACATCCACGGTGATCTGGTCCATGCTCACCCGCCCCACGATCGGCGCGAAGAGCGGCTTGTCCGCGCCGCTGAGCGACCCCGTGTCCGTGCCGTGGATGCTCCGTCGGTCCCACACCCGCCCCGTGAAGCCGACCACGCCCGGCCCGCCCCGCACCGACCCGCCAAGTGATCGCGGGTAGCCATCGGCATACCCCACTGGGATCATCGCGATCCGCGTCGCGCGCCCGTCCGCGCGCCGGGGCGCACGCCACGTCGAGCCATACCCCACCGGCCACCCCGCGGGGATCTCCTGCACATGCGAGACCGTGGTTGTCCAGCGCACCGCAGGCTCCATCGCCGCGGCTTCTGTCGCAAACTCCATCCCCGCAAGGCCGTCACCTGTTGCCCCCCACACCGCGCCGCCCACCATGCCGAACAGCGCCTCGCCGATGCGCACCATGCTCCCGTGGAACCGGCGCGACCGGAACGCACCGCAGGTGTTCGCCGCGTGCAGCGCAAGCCCGGCGCTCTCGCCCGCCCTCAGCATCGGGCCCACTCGATCGGCGAACGCGCGGAACTGCCGCCACTGCTCGGCGGTGAACTCCGGGTCGTCGCCGGGAGCGGCAAAGTGCGTCATCAGCCCGGCGAGCCGGACCCGCGCCGATGCCTGCACGCGCTCGACGATCTTCGCCGCGCCGTCGGCGCGTTCCCCGCCGCGCGACAGGCCGGTGTCCAGTTGCACATGCACGGGCATGTGCAGCCCCAGCCGACCAGCCAGTTCGCTCACCCCCGCGAGTTGGTCAAGGTCGTGCAGCACCAGGTGCAGCCGCCCCGCCGCCGCCGCCCGATACAGCGGGTCTGACCGCTCCACGCCCGCCACCGGCATCAGCACCAGCACCGGCGCCTCGGGCACGGACTCGAACAGCGTCCGCGCCTCATCGAGGTTGTACACCGCGAACATCTTCGCACCCGCCGCCGCCAGCCGCTTGGCGATCCGCGGCGCGCCCATCCCGTACGCGTCCTGCTTCAGCACTGCGCACACGCCCACGCCACCGATCGTCCTGTCCGGCAGGGGGCCGACGATCCTCGCGACCCGCGCGTAGTTCCGCTCGATCGCTCCGAGGTCGATCTCAACGCGACTGGTGGACACACAGCCTCCGGCGGACGGGGGAACGCACGCGGGCGCGACGATCTGCCGCGAAAAACCCGCTCTCCTTGTATCGACCCTCGGCAATCCCTAAGATCATCGGCGATTCCCGGATCGCGGCGGGCCTGATGCTACGCCGCGATGGACCCTTTCAAACGCGATCCCCCGCACACGCATGATGTCTGATACAGATCACCCGACCGGCCATGACCACCGTCCCGAAGGTTCCTCCATTGGCGGGCCCGCGCCCGGCGGCGGCGACTCCGGTGGGGGGGCCGGTGGGGGAGCCGGCGGCGATCAAGGCCCAAGACGCCGCAGGCGCCGGCGCGGGCGCACCGGG